>JALSPZ010000359.1 GCA_026985675.1 Flavobacteriales bacterium | reverse complement strand
CTTACCAACAAATATAAAATTTTTTACTTGTTAAATACCAATCCTGTCCTAAATAAATTTAATTTTTACTTTTTCCGTCGATGAACATTTCGACTTTGCTCAATGGTAACAAAAAAAATAGTGTCTTGTCTAGTATATTCTGTCGCACCAGGTCTTGTTCTTTTTGCAGATAGCTTCGTTAAAATTTTTAACCATAGCTACGGCTATGCTGAAAAATTTATGCCTTGCTCTCCACAAAAATTACTACAACTTATACAACATCATATACTTAACGAGACACTAGGCTGACGAATATTTTTCTAAATTTTTTGTTCATTTCACTAAATTGTCTAAACTCGGTTGAATATTTTTTCTAAATACAACCTTAACGCAATCTCAAACGGCAGATAGTTTTACATTTCATTCCCTTCAAATTTTACGAAAAATTCTCGTGTGCCGATAAGGCTAAATTCATAACCTGTGAATTTAATCCCCTAATGCTTAAAAATACACTCAAATTATTATAAATCAAAATATTACTTTTGTTTTAAAAAAATATTAGGACGGGATTGGTTAAATACTTATTTAAAGAAATTTTAATTGTCTTATCTAAATTATCAATTATAAATCTCTTCTTTTCAATATTTTTAATGAAGAAAAATAAAAGAATATAATCCAAAAAATAACTATTAAAAAATCACTCATTTGAAGTCCTTGAAACTTATCAATTTCTTCGCCTATTTGACGTCCCAATTGCTTGGCGGCGCTGAGACGTGTAAAAGGTTGCGGCAGTAAGTTTTGGAAAGAAGTATAAGGAAAAAAAGTAATCAGTTTGTCCGCTATTTCTTCATTAAAAAATTTCCAACGAAAAAGAGCATAAAAAAATTTTTCTAATACTATCCATACAAAGAAAAATCCTAAAGCAAATGCCGAACGTTTAAACAATATCCCCAGAAACAAAATAAAACTAAATATACCGGTTAATTTTAGAAAAAAAGCTGGAAGAAAATATATTTGGAAAAAAATAATACCGGGGCTGGTAAAATCTGAGTATATCAATCCAAATATCAAACTTATCACAAAAACAAAAAATGTAGCAATAGCCGACAAACTCATTCCAAAAAAAAATTTGGATAAAATAAATTCTTGTTTGGAAAGTCCGTCTATCAAATTTTGTTTCAATGTTTTATAAGTATATTCATTGGTTACCATTGAAACAATTATTATCGCCAGAAAAAAAGTAAATATATCCGCTATATAAGCATTAAAATGCCAGATATACGGAAAGTTGAAAATCCCTTGATCAGCAAGATAAATTTCAATATTACCCAGTTTAAATTTTATGGAAGCTATAAGAGCGATGGAACTCAATAGAAAAAAATAAGCAATTATTAAGATTTTGCTTAATTTATGGTGTTTTACTTTATAAAACTCAATATCCAATAATTTAATTAAACTTTTCATCGATTCGGTTTTTTGTGATAGCTAAAAATTTATCTTCCAAGGCAAGTTTCTTTTTAATCAAAGTCTCTACAAAAACATTGTTTTCGGCAAGAATTTTATTAAGCTCGCTTCCGGAAATATTCTCTGTAAAAATTTTGATAGTATTTTGATTGATTTCCGTTTTTTTGACTTGCGAAATATTAATCAATATTTTTTTTACTTTTTCCGGGTTTTCATAAACAACTTCAAACCAGGAACCGAAAACAGACATATCATTAACGTCTCCTTCCCATATTTTTTTACCTTTTTGCAAGACAATTACTTTATCACAAACTTTTTCCACTTCATCCAAAAGATGAGAAGCTAAAATAACGGTTACACCTTCACGGGAAATGGTTTTTATCAACTCCCGGATTTCATGAATACCTTGCGGGTCTAATCCGTTAGTAGGCTCATCCAATATCAAAAGTTCCGGATTATTCAATAGCGCCGAAGCGATAGCCAAACGTTGTTTCATCCCCAATGAATAGGTTTTGAACTTATCATCTTTTCTGGAAAACAAATTGAGCATTTTTAAAACATTTTCAATATTATCATTCCCGATTTCTTTTATTTTACAGACAAGTTCTAAATTTTGTTTGGCGGTTAAATATGGATAAAAATTGGGGCGTTCGATTATTGCACCGATTTTTTTAAGTGCTTCCGTTCCGGTAATTTGTCCATCAAACCATTGTATTTCACCCTCCGTTTTATTAACCACATTAAGTATCATACCCATAGTTGTAGATTTTCCGCTACCGTTCGGACCTAATAAACCGTAAACTTTGCCTTTCTCTATTTGAAAATCCAGATGATCAACAGCTAAAAGATATCCAAAATATTTGGTTAAGTTTTTAACTTCTAAAATCGTTTGCATAAAAATTGTTATTACAATATATTTTGACGAGAATAATATATAATTGTTACAAAATTTCCAATACCCGAACAGGAACAAGTTTTTACCGTCCCTATTTGATTCGCTTAACGGCAATTAATGTGGAAATAAAACTCAAAAACAATAATGTAAATAACACCGCCAAAATATTGGAAAAATGGATTTCAACCGGATAAGCCATTTGGGTTTGCGGAATATATAAAAAGGGAAATTTTAATTGTATAAAAATCAGAATAAGACCTGAAATCAATCCTGCAATACCGCTGATAAGCGTCATAGAAACACCCTGATAAAGAAAAATCTTTCTTACATCCGAATTTTTCAATCCCAAAACTTTAAGGGTTTTTATATTTTCCGTTTTATCCAAGATAATCATAATAACGGTTCCTGTAATATTGAACAGTGCTAAAATTAAAATCAGTAACAAAATAAAATAAGTCATTAAATTTTCAGTATTAAGCATTTTGAAAATCAACGGGTTTTGTTCTTCTCTATTAAGCACCTTAAACTGTTTTCCCAAATCTTGTCTTAATTTGTGTCGGACCAAGTTGAGGTTTGTTACTGTATCCACTTTGATCTCTATCTGTGAAACCTTTGGTTTTTTCAAACCCAATAATTCTCGTGCCGTATTTAAGCCCGTATAAATATAAAACTTATCGTGATCACCGGAAGTCTGATATATTCCCACTGGAAAAACATATTTTTCATTAAAAGCTTTGGAAGGATCCGTTATATATTTTTTTCCTGTTTTGGGAACGATAAGTTTTATTACTTCCGGATTTTCCGGTGAAGATATTATAATGGAAAGTTCATTAGCCAGCCCTACGCCTATCAAAGCTTCATTTAGTTTTGTATCAATCGAGTTTCCTATAAAAATTGTAGTATCCAACGGAATAACTCTAAAAAAACTGCTGTCAACACCTTTTATTTTCGCAACTTTTTGTTTGTTATGATAATCAATAAAAACTCTGTCTTCCAAAACTTTGGCGTAAGCATTAATTTCCCGGATACCGGCTAATTTTTCTTTCAAATGATTATCAAAATCAAAATATTTTCCCTTAACCGGTAAAATTTTGATATCGGGATCGGTAAGTTTAAGCAAATTCAAATTAAAAGTTCTTATACCGGAAAATCCCGAAAGCACAATGATAAAAGCCATTGAAGCAAAAAACACTCCCAAAGAAGCAATAAAAACTATCGAATTGATAGCATTGTTATTGCTTTTTGAAAATAGATAACGTTTGCTAAAAAATAAAATAGGTTTCACTCTTTTATAGGGTTATCTCCGGATTTTAATTCTTTATCAATTTTTTCAATATAATCCAAAGTATCATCGGCAAAAAATTGCAAATCGGGCATTTTCCTAAGCTGATGTTTGACTTTTTGTGCAATTTCGTGCTTAATTAATTTAGCATTTTTGGTTATGGAATCCAAAACAATATTCAATTTATCGGAAGGAAAGACACTGATATAAGCTTTGGCTATATTCAAATCGGGAGTAACTTTTACTTTGGTTACACTGATTATCAAATTTTTAATGCCATTTTTCCGGATATCGCTTTGCAAAACCTCAGCTAAATCCTGTTGAATGAGTTTTGCTATTCGTTTTTGTCTTTTGGTTTCCATAAATCATATTTTAATTACAAAGATAAGGTATAATTTTCCTGTAAAAAAATATTTAGTTTGTCAAAATGATCGAAAGTCAAGTTCTATACATTTTTTACTTAATTTTGTTTCATACAAAAAAATAAAATATGAGTTTTAATAAAATCGAACATATAGGAATAGCCGTCAAATCATTGGAGTCTTCAAAAAAAATTTACGAAAAGCTATTGGGTGTTTCGGCTTATAAAGATGAAAAAGTAGTATCGGAAGGAGTTGTAACATCTTTTTTTCAAATAGGAAAAACAAAAATTGAATTGTTAGCAGCTTTAAACGATAATAGTCCTATTCATAAATTTATAGAAAAAAAAGGAGAAGGTTTTCATCATATTGCTTATGAAGTAGATGATATCGAATTGGAGACCAATCGATTAAAAAAAGAAGGTTTTATTTTTATTTATGAACAACCCAAAGAAGGTGCGGATAATAAACTTGTAAATTTTATTCATCCTAAATCGGCAGGAGGTATTTTAGTGGAAATTTGTCAAGAAAAAAAATAATTTTCTTTTTGCGGTTACCAATTTTTATTATATTTGCACTTACAAATTCGGACCCATAGCTCAGTTGGTTAGAGCACCTGACTCATAATCAGGGGGTCGCTGGTTCGAGCCCAGCTGGGTCCACATTTTTTTGTATTTAATATTTATTTACTATATTTGTATCTTAAAACTTAATCTTTCATGCGAAAAATATTAATTACACCTTTACTATTAATTGGCATGCGTGTTTTTGCAGGAAACACGCCACCACCCCCGCAGGGTGTTCCGCCTCCACCAGGTTTACCTATTAATCAATACAATTTACTGCTTTTTTTAATTGGAGTAATTTTAATTTTTATTATTCAAAAAAAGAAAGGTTTTTATAAAAATAATTAAAAAACGGCATCCTGCCGTTTTTTACTTTAATAACTTCTCAATTAGATTTTTAGTTGAAGAATCGTGTGAATTACTTATTGAGTTTTTACTTATTTCATCCAAAATTTTATTGGCAAGTTTTTTCCCCAATTCCACACCGAATTGATCAAAACTGTTGATATTCCAAAAAATTCCTTGTATAAAAGTAATATGCTCAAAATAGGCAATAAGACTTCC
Source organism: Flavobacteriales bacterium (assembly GCA_026985675.1). Taxonomy (GTDB): domain Bacteria; phylum Bacteroidota; class Bacteroidia; order Flavobacteriales; family Flavobacteriaceae; genus JALSPZ01. Next base: position 868 of record JALSPZ010000359.1, on the reverse strand, counting down.
TAAAACTTTTGGGTTTATCTCCTTAAACAAAATAGTCGTGGAAGGTCTGTTTCCTTCAAAATTTTTGAAAGGATTTTTATTTTTTTCTCCCTTCATTAAAGCTTCGGCTTGTGCAATCATATTGGCAAGCAACATCAAATGTTGTTTGAGAAATGAAGTCTGTGAATTATTTAATTCCCCAATAAAATGAACCGGAACTTTTTTGGTCCCTTGATGAAGCAATTGAAAAAAAGAATGCTGAGCATTGGTTCCAATATTTCCCCAAACGATTTGTCCGGTTTGATAATTCACCTTATCACCTTGTTTATCAATAGATTTTCCATTACTTTCCATTAATAATTGCTGTAAGAAATCAGGAAGATATTTCAACTTTTCCGTATATGGAATATAGGTTTCGGTTTCAAACTCAAACAAATTATTATAAATTATTGACAAAATACTTGCAATAAAAGGTATATTTTCTTTAAATTTTGTTTTTCTAAAATGTTCATCCATTTGATAAGCTCCCTCCAATAACTTTTGATAATTTTCAAAGCCTATTGCCAAAGGAATGGAAATTCCAGCAGGACTCCACAGCGAAAACCTTCCGCCTACCCAGTCCCACATAGGAAAAATATTTTCGGGAGCAATACCAAATTCTATGGCTTTATCCACCTGTGTGCTGACCGTTACAAAATGTTTGGCAATAAAATTTTTATGATAAATTTTCTGTAAACTTTTGGCATTGGTTAGTGTTTCCATTGTAGAAAAAGACTTGGATACGATAATAAAAAGTGTTGTTTCCAAATCTATTTTTTCTAAAATTTCATCCAACTGATTGGGGTCTATATTTGATAAATAATGTATTCTTAAATGATTTCGAAAAGGT
>JALSPZ010000358.1 GCA_026985675.1 Flavobacteriales bacterium | reverse complement strand
GTATGTGTCCGTGTTGCAACTCTTCCAAGCTTGCCGGACGTTTATTTGTAACTTTTATTTTAAAAATAAGATTTTTTCCTGCCAAGGGATGATTATGGTCAATAATTACTTTGTCATCCGATATTTCTTTTACCAAAACTTGTTGCGTACGCCCATCTTTTCCTCTGGCATACAAGGTCATTCCTACTTCAACATTTGACCCTATTTTATCCACAGGCATTTCAACCAAATGATTGGCATCGTATTCCCCGTAAGGTTTTTCCAAGTAGATTTTGTTTTCTTCTCCAACAGGGATTTTTACGATTTCTTTTTCCAATTCGGGATGCAATTGTCCATAACCCAAAATAACTTCAATGGGTTTATGCCCGTAAGTATTGTCAAAAACTTCTCCGGTTTCGGCATCTCTAACGATATATTTAAAAGCGACTACGTTATTTATTTTGTTATTCATCATTACATTTTTTATGTAACAAAGATAACAATACCAAATCTGTCCAAAGTAAAATTCTATTGAAAATATTTATATCAATGATTAATAAAATTTATTTCAATTTCAGGGCTTGTTTGTTTTATAGAGATTGCATTTTCTCTATTCAACAAAAAACTTTTTAATGATAATTCCCTTATCAATTTTAAATTTTATCAAATACAAACCACTGTTGAAATCCGATATATCAATTTTAGAATTGGTAGGAAAGAGTTTATCAACCAAAAGTTTACCCGAAATATCAAATATTTGATAATGATTTATTACAATATCTTTACTTGTAATTTTGATGTATTCTTTTGCAGGGTTAGGATATATGTTGATTTTTGAAAGGTTTGGAAAACTGATATTATTTGTTGAGGATAATAATGTCACAGTGGGACTTTCGGTAATTGGTGGATTGCCAGTACCAGGGTCGGTTGAAAGAACATCAAAAGATTGTCCTGCAATGACGTATGTTGCAGTAGCTTGATTGGAAACTTGCCCCGCATTTATATCTGCTTGCGTAATTACGTGTGTTGCTGTTACGGTCGCACTTGCTCCGGGCGATAAACTTTGTATAATTCCACTATTTCCGGAAATATTAGCATTGTTATCGGTTACTTCAATATTATTCAAATTTACATTTCCTGTATTTGTAACTTCAATTGTATAAGTAATTTCATCGCCTACCGACATATTTTGAGCGGTATATGATAAATTATCATCTTTCAAAACGGCAATGGAAGGCGATTGAACAAAAAATGTAATCGTAGGGTCATCATCACCCAAAGGAGCATCTGTGTCAGTATCGTCGGATAAGTCGGTAATGGTAGCTCCGTTAAACGTGGTTGTAGCAGTTGCTTGGTTTACATATTGTCCGGCATCTAAATCCGCTTGCGTAATCACGTGTGTTGCTGTTACTGTCGCACTTGCTCCGGGGGCTAAACTTGCTATCGGATTACTCGTAGTAAGGGTTGCATTGTCATCGGTTACTTCAATATTATTCAAAGTTACATCTCCTGTATTTGTAACTGTAATGATATAAGTTATTATATCTCCTACCAACAAATTTTGTGGTGTATAAGGAAAACCATCATCTTTTGTTATGGCAATAGAAGGATTGTTTTGAGCATTTATCAATGCTAAATTCAAGATAAATACAAGTTGTAATAATGCTTTCATAATCTTTTTTATATCTGAAATCAAAAATACTAAATCATTCCAAGTGCCTGATCCAAATCTTCAATAATATCTTCAACATTTTCAATTCCTACAGAAAAACGCACCAATCCATCAGTAATATTTGCGGCTTCACGAGCTTCTTTACTCATTGAAGCGTGTGTCATGGATGCCGGATGTTGAATAAGTGATTCTATTCCACCCAACGAAACCGCCAAAAGTGAAAGTTTTACGTTGTTCATCAAGGTTTTTCCTGCTTCCAATCCGCCTTTTATTTCAAAACTAATCATAGCCCCAGGCAATTTCATTTGTTTTTTCGCCAATTCGTATTGTGGATAAGATTCTAACCCGGGATATTTTACCCAAGCAATTTTCGGATGATTTTCTAAAAATTCGGCTACTTTCATAGCATTTTCACTGGCACGTTCTACACGCAACGACAAAGTTTTCACCCCACGAATGACCATATATGCTTGATGCGGATCCATATTTGCCCCGAAATAAGTCATTGCTTTACGTAGGCGTTTATAAATTTCTTCATCTTTTGCAATCAAAGCGCCTCCTACAATATCGGCATGTCCGTTAATGAATTTCGTCAAGGAATGTAAAACGATATCTGCCCCCATATTTAAAGGATTTTGCAAATAAGGACTGGCAAAAGTATTATCCACACCCACCAAAATATTATGCTGATGTGCAAGTTTTGAAATGGCTTCAATATCGGTCAAAACCATTGTGGGATTGGTAGGCGTTTCGATATAAATCAATTTTGTATTGGATTGGATAGCATTTTCAACGGCTTGTAAATCAGACGTATCCAAAAAAGTAGATTCTACCCCGAAATCCTTAAAAAAAGTTTCCATAATACTTCGTGAAGGACCATACATAGCCGCCGAGCCAATCATATGATCGCCTTGTTTTAATAAAGCGGCATACAAAGCACTAACGGCTCCCATTCCCGAAGCAAAAGCTATTCCGCCGAAACCGTTTTCCAATTCGGCTAATTTGTTCTCCAAGGCTTCAATAGTCGGATTGTTGATGCGTGTATAGATAAACCCTTTTTCTTTTCCTGCAAATAATCTTGCACCGTGGTCGGCATTTTTAAAAGCAAAAGTAGAGGTTTGATAAATGGGAGGAACAGCTGCACCGAACTGATCGTTAAAATCACCGGCATGAACCAATTTGGTTTCAAATCCTTTATTTTTTGTGTTCATGAGAATAAATTTTTGGAAATAAAGATACAAATAAAAATCTTTATCGAATGAAACTAAACTTTGATTTAATCATTTTTACAAATCATATAAGCTTTATTGTTTAAAAAAATTTTCCCTTGAATATTTGTGGTATCAATTTTTAAAAAATTAAAATTATGAAAAGAAGTAGCATTTTAATTATTTTTTTATTAATCCTGGGTTTTACATCTTGTAAAAAAAGAGAAAACGAAAAAGTTATGCCCAAACCTGATGGCGTAGCCTTAGAGAATTTTTATAAAAATCAAAGAATGGATAATGCTCAAAACTTTACAATTGATGCCAATAACGGAGGAACCTTAACAGGAGATAAAGGGACGAAAATAACTTTTCCGCCCAATGCTTTTGCACTTAATGGTACGCCCGTAACTGGAAATGTGGAAATTACATTGTTGGAAATTTATGATAGAGCATCTATGCTTATCAACAATATGCCGACCACTGGAGTTCGTCCCAATGGTGATGAAGAAACTTTGCAATCGGCAGGAGAAATATTTGTGGAAGCCAAACAAGGAAATAATATTTTGGAACTTATAGAGCCTATGCATATAGAAAGTGCATTTGACCCTAATGGAGATATTAATAACCTTAGCCCAATACAGTTGTTTAAAGCGGAAGGAGAATTGGATGAACCCGGTAAATGGCAAGAAGTGGATGAAAATTCTGATGGTGTGAACGATTTAGCCGAACCTATGATAGGACATAATGGTCCTAATGGTGCTGCCGCTGTTTATTATGCTTTTGATACCCAAGAGCTCGGATGGACAAATTTAGACAGATGGTATAATTATACTGGACAACTTACAACTTTGTATGTAGATGTCCCGGATGGTTATGACGAGACCAATTGCGAAGTTTTTGTATTGTATGAAGGAGAACCTACCGCCTTGGCTCGTTTGGATGTTTATGATACAAACCAAGAAATGTTTACCGAACATTTTGGTAAATTACCCGTAGGAATAAATATTCATGTCTTAATGACAACTATGATTGACGGAGAATTACATTACAGTTTAAAAGAAAGTGTTACAACTGTTCCCAATCATATAGAAACTATGCCCGACCCTCAACCTACTACCCAACAAGATTTGTTAGCTATTGTTCAAAACTTGCCTTAATTTGAGTGTTTTTGTTTGTTTTGTGTTGTAAACCGGCTCTTTGGGCCGGTTTTTTTATTATACCTATTTTAATTTTTTATAATATCGATAGGAAAACCACGTCGGATACAAAACCAAAATCAAAGAAATAATAGAAAATATTATTATTCCTATTCTAATAGGAAAAATTAACAAAGAAATCATCATAAGAATTCCACCTAAAAACCATAATTTTGAAGCTTTTTGATGGGTAATTTTCCAAACTTCTGCATTTTCCAACGTCCAAGGAGTTCTGATTCCTATAAAATAATTAGGCTTGATAGTTTTCATATAGTTGCCAAAGAAAATAAATAAAAATGAAAGCATTATAAAAATATAAGAAGGTTTTATCAATGCTTTGTTTTTTGCAGTTAAAATAATTATCAAACTCAATCCTGACATAAAAATTACTAAAAACAATTTTAAATTTTCATATTTTTTTCCCATCTTTTGAATTTTGTTTTTGGGATCAATTACAGGGACAATATTCATCAATAATAATATGCCGAGTGGTAAAAATAAGCTTTTCCAAAACAATTCTATTTTATTTTCATATCTATCAATTTCCCCGTTTATATTCCAAAGGACAGGAACTTTTTCAGGTAATTGGTTCCAGATAAAATTCAAGTAAATTACCGGTGTTAAGGCAATAATTAGTAAGGGTAATTCTTTGATTAGTTTTTTCATTTTTTATTATTTTTAAGTTGTAAAATCCAATGGGCTAAATCTTCCAATAAAGTTGTATTTAAAGAATAATAAATAAACTGACCTTTTCTTTCTCTTGAAATCAATCCGGCTTGAAAAAGTATTTCCAAATGATGAGAAATACTCGGTTTGGAAATATTAAAATGCTTGCTGATTTCACCGGCAGTTAAATCTTTCTTTTTTAACAATTCCAAAATTTTTCTTCTCGTTGAATCCTTTAAAGCTTTAAAAACTTTATTCATATATTTAAATATTTAGACAAATATCTAAATAAAATTTGAATTATCAAAATTTTTTTATATAAAAGATGATATTTCTACCATATTCTTAAATAATGTGAGTTTGACTAAAAATATAATTCATCAATAAAATTTTATATTTTTCGTATTATTTTAATGGGTCAATATACTCCTTGAAGGTTTTTGAACACCTTCAAGGCTTGCAGAAAAACAAATGAACAATATTATGTCTGAAATAAGGCGTCGGAATCGCCCCAAGCGACGCCGACGCTAAAATAGTAAGAAATCTCTTTCAGTAACATTTAATATGCTGATAGTCAATGAATTGTAAAACATTAAACTTCAAATAATAAAATACCTTCAAGGTGCTTGGGGACCTTGAAGGAATAACCAAAAGAAATTTGATTTATGTTCAATCGAACCCAAGTTAAATATGATTATTTCATCTCATTATTTTTTACTTATCAGTATATTATTTGAACTAAATATCTGTATATTTGTAAAGGATTCAAAAAATGAAAAATGAGCTTAATAAAAAGTATATCCGGTATAAGAGGAACTATCGGAGGAAAACCCGGAGAAAATTTAACGCCGATTGATGTTGTATTTTTTGCTGCTGCTTACGGAACTATTCTACGGGAAAAATTTCCTAATCAAAAAATTAAAATTGTAGTGGGAAGAGATGCAAGGATTTCGGGACCTATGATACAAAATCTTGTGCAAAATACACTTAACGGAATGGGAATTGAGGTAATCGATGTAGGACTTTCTACTACGCCGAGTATCGAAATGGCAGTTACCGGATTAGATGCAAATGGAGGAATTATACTGACTGCAAGCCACAACCCCAAACAGTGGAATGCACTGAAATTGCTCAATGAAAACGGCGAGTTTTTATCGGCTGATGATGGACAGATGCTTTTGAAAATCATTGAAAAAAATGATTTTGAATTTTCCTCTGTGGATAAATTGGGAAAAACCATTTCATATTCGGGCGGTTATATAAAAGAACAT
>JALSPZ010000357.1 GCA_026985675.1 Flavobacteriales bacterium | reverse complement strand
ACGCTTTATGATTCTCCGGATTTTAGTAGAAGAGATGTTAATCCCGATCATACTTGGGCTATGCAACCTATTGTATTAAAGGTGGCAAACGTACAAGGAGTGTCTGATTTTGTCAATGGTTTATCTCCCGATATTTATCAACCGGAAAATATCAAAAATCTTGGAGTAATAGGAGATGCCAATGAACCGCTTTTAAATATTACATTGCAAGTAATTGAAGGGATTTTGCCTACTACCTTAAATCGTAATAATCAATATAAAGAATTATATTATCAATCCTATCCGTTGGAATATGATATGCAAGCCGATATAAGTTTAGAACGTATAAATTTTAAAAGACAATGATCGGGTTGTTTGGTTAAAAATCACAGGCAAATGAATTTAGCCTGTTGCCCTATGAAGCTCTTGCAATCCCTATAGCTATTGGGGTTTTGTTACCATTGAGCAAAGTCGAAATATTCATCGATGGAAAAAGTAAAAACTAAATATATTTAGGACAGGATTGGTAAAAAATTATTACGTTGGTAGTTGTTTTCAGGTGTTAAAAAGAAGAAAACAGAAAAATATTCAAATTTTTTTATTTCTCATGATTCTCATAGAGTTCTTCCCACAGTGAATTATCTTCGTGATGGGCATGATCAAAATTCTCATAGAGTTCAAACTCTTCTTTGGTGGTTTTTTTGCTAAATAGAAGTCCGAATACCATAAACAAAGCCGAACCTAAAATAACAAAGGTTATAACCTCTTGACTGAAATAAGGGATTTTATATTCTTCCGGAATTTTATAGTATAATAATATCGTTATTAAACCACGAGGAGCCATAAGAACTTCGGGAAAAGGTGATTTGTCGCGGAAAAAAATACGAAGGTTAAAATATCTAACAAGGAAAGTTAATAACAAAATAAAACCTCCGATGATATAAACATTTTCATAAAATATGCCTTCAATATTTATGGTCATACCGAACAAGATAAAAAAGAAAGTTCGAATAAGAAAAGCCATTTCAAAAGTTATGAGTTTAAATTGCTCTTTGACATTTTCGATAATTTCTTTTTTATAAATTTTTTGTAATTTTCCCCTGAAAAAAACATCAAAATTTTCCAACATTAATCCGAAAATCAATATCAATATCAATGAAGATAGATGTAATATCTTTCCTGCTATAAACAATGAAGTAAGAATGGAAAGAAATAAGAAAAATTTGATTTTGGTTTTGATATTTTGAAAAAGGAAAATCAAGAAATAACCAATCAGAAAAGAAGCGATAACGGTTAAAATAATATTTCCACCAACTTTTCCTAAAATATTACCGTTACTCCCCGGCATCATCAGAACGATATCAAAGGCAATAATCCCCAAAATATCACTAAATGTGGATTCATAAATGAGAAATTCCTTTTTTTCTTCATCCAGAAAATGTACACTGGGTATTACAATTGCACTACTGACAACCGAAAGTGGCAAGGCATTGATATAAGCCATATAAAAATCATGTGTCAATCCCATACTATAAATCAAGTAGGCAATGGAAAAAGAAGTTCCTAACAAAATCAGTAGGGCAGTTAAGAAAGCTTTTGTTATTAAGACGCGTTTCTCTCGGGTAATTTTAAGTTCAAGGGCAGCTTCCAAAACAATTAGCAATAAACCTACCAATCCCAAAACATTAACAACTTCTCTTAACTCGGGCAGGTGAATTTCGTATTGTTCAAATATATTTTTGATTAAAATACCGGTTCCCATCAGTAAAAGGACAGAAGGTATCTTTATTTTCTTTGAAATAATATCAAAAAAATAAGAAAAGATAATTAGGATACTCAGACCAAGGATAAAATAATAACTTTCCAATAGATAAAGATTTTAATTAAAAAAAGATAAAAAGAATAGGGACACTTTAAACTATTTTATTTTCTACCAAATAAACGCCCCAATAAACCTCTTTTTTTAGTTTGAGTTTTATGAGTTTTTTCGTATTGAGAAATAAATTTATCCTCACATTTAGCTAACTGTTCATCACTAACTTCCGAGCGTAAATAGCGGTTTATCAATTCTTTGTCTCCACCAAATAAATTTTCTACATAATCTTGAAAAGTGGTATTGTGTTTGGACAACCATTCATTTAAATATTTTTCAGAAGCTTCCATTCCTCCATGTTCTTCAAGTTCTCTAAGGGTTTTATAAAGTTTTTCAATTTCTTCTTTAACATGTTGAGGTACGGCTTTTCTTCGAGCATAATAACCGATAATATTTCCGTCATCGTCTCGAAGTGTGTGAAAGTTGGTTATAACCCAATAATATCTTCCGTCTTTTGCCAAATTTTTAATAATAGCTCGCATATCATTTCCCTTTTTCAATTCATCCCACAAAAGTTTGAAAATAATTTTAGGCATATCAGGATGACGGATGACATTATGAGGTTGCCCATACAATTCTTTTTCATTGTAACCGGCAATATCCATAAAATAATCATTAGCAAATTTAATGATACCTTTGGCATCAGTTCTACTGACAATAGTTTTTTTAGGACTAATAACTATTTCTTCGTTTTTGGGTTCGGGTTTGATAATGCGTTTCATAATATGAAAATTTTGTTTAAAAATATTTTATTTTTTATCAAAGTTAAGCAAAAATAATATTTTAATCATTAATTGTATTGGTTTATAAGCTCGAAATTTATTGTTTGCTAAAAATTGTTTATCAAATGTTTTTTTGATATGGATAACTTAATGTATTCATATGTTTAGTTTGCTTGTCTGCCTAATTGATTTTAGTTAGCGATTTTTTAATATAAGGTTCTCGATATAAGTTCTCGATACAAAAATACTCCTATCGTCGTATTTTCACTCGAACTGACAAGGTTCTCGATACAAAAATACTCCTATCGTCGTATTTTCACTCGAACTGACATAGCGTAAATTTACAACGTGCTGTCACATCGAGTGATTTTTATGAGTGAGCGAATAAAAATTGTATCGAGATGCTGTCATACAAGAGTTTTTTTACTTTCTTTGCTTCGTATAACATATTATCTCAACAACCTTCGAATGACATTTCAAAATATTATCAAAACTTGCTAGTCTTTAGATAATTTCTCATTCTAATAAATCAAAACAAAATTAATAAATATTGGAGAACCAACAATTTTATTTTTTATTTTTTTTGAAATTTAAACTTTTTTCAAAAGCCAAAATATCTTCATCGGAAACTTCTTGTTTGAGATATTTTTCTATAAGTTCTTTATCTTGTCCGAAAAGGTATTCAACAAAACCTTGTAAATCGGTTTTGTAATTGTTTAAGTAATTTTTTAAATACTCTCCGGCAACTTCCATTCCGGCTTCGCTTTCAATAATTAATAATTTTTGATAAAGGTCTTCAATGATAACCTTAACATGTTTGGGGACAGCTTTCCGGCGTGCATAATAGCCGGTTATATTCCCTTTATCATCATAAACGGTAAAGAAATTGGTGATTACCCAATAATATCTTCCGTCTTTGGCCAAATTTTTTACTACAACTCTAACATCATTTCCTTTTTTGAGTTCGTCCCACAAAACTTTGAAAATAATTTTAGGCATATCCGGATGACGGATAATATTATGTGCCTTTCCCAAAAGTTCCTCTTTTGAATATCCACATACTTCTTCAAAATAATCATTGGTATATTCAATGATGCCTTTGGGGTTGGTTTTGCTTACAATGGTTCTGTCTTCTACCAAGACAATTTCTTCGTTACGTATTTCTTTTCCCATAGATTAACAATTTTTAACTAATTTATTAACTGAAAAATTATAATTTTATTATAAAAAATAACTATAAAAAAATCTTTACAAAGATAAGATACATATTTAAAAGAAATTGTTAAGTTTTAATAATGATTTTAGATATAGGTATAATTATAGTTTATAAAAAGTCATAGAAAAAACTTATATTTGCCAGTATAAATAAATTTTTAAAATATGGCTTATAATTTATTAAAAGGAAAAAAAGGAATTATTTTTGGTGCTTTGGATCACAATTCCATAGCTTGGAAGGTTGCGGAAAAAGCTCATGAAGAAGGAGCGGAATTTGTATTGACAAATGCTCCGGTTGCTATGCGTTTCGGAGAGATAAATGAGCTGGCTGAAAAAACCGGTAGTCAAATTATACCTGCCGATGCAACTTCAATGGAAGATTTGGAAAATTTAATTGATAAATCATTGGAAATTCTGGGAGGGAAGCTGGATTTTGTCTTGCATTCCATCGGGATGTCACTTAATGTCAGAAAAAAACGTCCTTATACCAATCTAAATTATGATTGGTTAACCAAGGGATGGGATGTTTCCGCCGTTTCATTTCATAAGTTGATGAATTTATTATATAACAAAGAAGCGATGAATGAATATGGCTCAATAGTGGCATATTCTTATATAGCCGCCCAACGGGTTTTTCCCGATTATAATGATATGGCGGATAATAAATCTTATTTGGAAGCCATAGCACGTAATTTCGGATATTTCTTTGGAAAAAAATATAAGGTTAGAGTTAATACGATATCCCAATCACCAACCCCGACAACCGCAGGAAAAGGGGTTAAAAGTTTTGAAGCTTTTATGAAATATGCCGATATGATGTCTCCTTTGGGTAATGCTACTGCAGAAGAGTGTGCCGATTATACGATTTCTTTATTTTCGGATTTGACACGAAAAGTAACCATGCAAAATCTTTTTCATGACGGAGGTTTTTCTACTACCGGAATCTCTAATGATGTGATGGATTTGTTGATGGATGAACTGTCCAAAAAAGAACAATAAATTTTTATAAATTTTCCGTGTAATCATGTCCAGTTTTACAATGCACCCGGAATTTCGATTGCACGGATTTTCTTTTTCCGGAAAATCTGAATTACTTCCATTTGTAAAAAAACAATTTCCCTCACATTATTCTTTTTTGTCCGATTTATTTGATGACAAAGATTATATAATTGCCAAAACTTCCGGCTCTACAGGACAACCAAAACCTATTAGAATTCCCAAAAAACACTTGATCAATAGTGCCGAAAAAACAATAAAATTCTTTGATTTACAGCCCGGAACCAAAGTTTTACTTAATTTATCCAGCGATTTTATAGCTGGTAAAATGATGTGGGTGCGTGCCCTTATCGGTGGGTGGAATTTGGAAGTTGTTCTTCCTGAAAATAGATATATCAACAATATTTTACAACAAAAATCTTTTGATTTCGGGGCTATGGTTCCTTTGCAAATGTCTGCCAATTTGAACAACATACATAAAATTTCCAAACTGATAGTTGGCGGGGGAGTAGTATCAAAGGCTTTACAAAAGAAAATTATTGATTTACCCAACCAGATTTTTGCAACTTACGGCATGACCGAAACCATTACACATATTGCCGTTAAACCTTTAAATAGTACAGCGGAACAAAATTTTTATTCAGACGACAGCCTCAAAGGTTTTTACCAATGTCTGGAAGGAATTTCCATTAGTGTTGACGAAAGGGATTGTTTAATGATTACAGCTAAAGATATAGCAGAAAATACTATTGTAACCAACGATATAGTCCAAATAAAAGATGAGAAACATTTTAAATGGCTCGGTCGATATGATAATATTATCAATAGCGGAGGAATAAAATTGATACCTGAAGAAATAGAAAAAAAATTAGCTTCGTATATTCCCGTAAATTTTTTTATTGCCGGTTTTCCCGATGAAAAATTGGGACAAAAATTGGTTTTAATTGTAGAAGCTAAACAATTAAGATCAATTGATTTTGAGCAAATCTTATCCAAATATGAAATTCCCAAACAAATTATTTTTATAGACAATATGTTTTTAACAAGCTCTGGGAAGATAAACAGAAACAAAGTTTTGGAAAGTATTTTAAAAAACAATACCTTTGAAAATTGTTAAGAGATTGTTAAGAAATTGTAAACTTATAATAGTGTTAGTGAATATTAACTACCTTTGTCTATGAAAAAGAGTTTTATGAAACCATTGGAAAAAAAATTAGCA
>JALSPZ010000356.1 GCA_026985675.1 Flavobacteriales bacterium | reverse complement strand
CCGGATTTTTAGGAGCAAATATAATATGGTCAAATACATACTTAATATTAAGTGCAACAATAATTGCCCCGACAAAAATTGCCAAAATGGAATTTATCAAAAATTTTCTCAAATCTCTGAGATGATCAATAATAGTCATTTCTTTTTGCACTTCCTTCATAACAATCCTTCTTTTAATAAGTCATGTATATGTATCATCCCTATATAATTTCCTTGTTCATCTTCGACTAATAATTGATTGATATTGTTTTCTTTCATTTTTTTCAAAGCTTCAACAGCCAAAGCATTTTGAGAAATTGTTTTTGGCGATAATGTCATTATATCTTTTGCTTTCAAATCATTAATATTCATATTTTTTTGTAACATCCGCCTAATATCTCCATCAGTAATGATTCCCAATACTTTATTATTTTCAACTATTGCGGTAGCCCCCAACCTTTTTCCGGTCATTTCAATAATAGTTTCCACAATTGTATCATCAGCAGAAGACTGTGGGATATTCTGACTATCCACAACATCTTTTACTCTTAGATATAATTTTTTTCCCAAACTTCCACCGGGATGATATTTAGCAAAATCTTTCTCGTTAAATCCTTTGGTTTGTAAAAGAGCTACTGCCAACGCATCTCCCATAACTATTTGTAAGGTTGTGCTGGTGGTTGGTGCCAAATTATTCGGACAAGCTTCTTTTTCCAAAGGTGTATAAAGCAAAATATCGGATTTTTGTCCCAAATATGAATTTTTAACAGCAGTCATACCGATAATGGTATTACCGAAATTTTTAATCAAAGGAATCAAGACCTTAATTTCAGGAGTATTTCCGCTTTTGGAAATTATCAGAACAATATCATCTTTTTGTATAATACCCAAATCGCCGTGGACAGCATCGGAAGCATGCATAAAAACAGCCGGTGTTCCGGTAGAATTCATCGTAGCTACAATCTTTGTTGCTATATTTGCACTTTTTCCAATACCCGTTATAATCAAACGACCTTTTGAAACAAGTATTTTCTCGACGGCTTGCACAAAAGACTCATCCAGACTTTTTTGGAGCCGGGACAAAGCTTCAGTTTCAATTGCAATTGTTTGTTTTGCCGAATTTAAAATTTTATGAAAATTATGTTTTTTCAATATTTAAATTTTATATATTTGAAATAAAAATAAGATTATTCATTTAATTTGCATGCAAAGTTAAGATTAAATTTTAAATTTATAATTTTTTATATTCCATATTTTTTAGTAATTTAGTGAATACAAAATAGATTGAAAGATAAAAATGACAACAGAAGAAAAATTGGAACTTAGAAAAGCCTTAAAAAAATATTTTGGCTTTGACACGTTCAAAGGTTTACAGGAGCAAGTTACACAAAGTATTATGGACGGACATAATACTTTTGCCGTTATGCCTACGGGAGGAGGAAAATCTTTAACTTATCAGTTGCCTGCACTTTTAAAGGAAGGAACGGCTATTGTAGTATCACCGCTTATTGCCTTAATGAAAAATCAAGTGGATGCACTGCGGGGAATTTCCGAAAATAAAGGGATTGTTCATTTATTAAATTCCACCTTAAACAAAACCGAGACCCGACAAGTTATGGAGGATATCCGAAACGGAGTAACCAAAATGGTATATGTCGCTCCCGAATCATTACGTAAAGAGGAAAATTTGGAATTTTTTAGAAATATCAACCTATCATTTGTAGCAATTGACGAGGCTCACTGTATATCAGAATGGGGACACGATTTCAGACCTGAATACGGAAACCTTAGACAAATTATCAATGATATTAATCCAAAATTACCCATAATTGCTCTAACGGCGACCGCTACCAAAAAAGTTCAAGAAGATATCCTTAAAAATTTGGAAATTCAAGATGCAAATGTTTTCAAAGCGTCTTTTAACCGTCCCAATCTGTTTTATGAAGTACGTCCCAAAACCAAAGATGTTGATAAAGAATTAATCAAATTTATCAAACAACGCGAAGGAAAATCGGGAATTATATATGCTCTGAGTCGAAAAACCGTTGAGCAATTGGCACAAACCCTTCAAGTAAACGGTATAAAAGCTATTCCTTATCACGCAGGTTTGGATAGTAAAACACGAGCAAGACATCAAGATATGTTTTTGATGCAAGATATAGATGTAGTAGTTGCTACGATTGCATTTGGAATGGGAATAGACAAACCGGATGTGCGTTTTGTTATACATTATGATATGCCTAAAAGTTTGGAAAGCTATTATCAAGAAACCGGTCGTGCCGGTCGTGATGACGGAGAAGGACATTGCTTGGCTTTCTATTCCTATAAAGATATGGAAAAACTTGAAAAATTTATTACCCAAAATAAATCTTTCAGTGAAAAAGAAATTGCCGCCGCACTGTTAGATGAAGTAATTGCTTATGCGGAAACATCGATTTCCAGAAGAAAATTTCTCCTACATTATTTCGGAGAAGAATTTGATCCGGAAAAAGATCCGGGAGGCAATATGGATGATAACGTACGAAATCCCAAAAAGAAAATTGAAGCTAAAGATGAGACTTTGAAAGTGCTCTCTATGGTAGAAAAAACCAAAGAAATATATAAAATGAAAGAAATTGTAAATGCTTTGATTGGCAAAGAAAATGCAATGATTCTTTCACACAACACCCATAAACAAGATTTTTTTGGTATTGGAAAAGATAAAGACGAACATTTTTGGACTTCTTTGATTAGACAGCTTTTGGTCAATAATTATCTCAAAAAACAAATAGAAAATTATGGTGTTCTTCAACTGACGGAAAAAGGAAAAGAATTTTTAAAAAAACCCACTTCCTTTATGATGACGGAAGACCATAAATATGATGAAAAAAGTATAGCCTCCATACAAACTTCCGCAAAAGCAGCAGTGGCAGATGAAACCTTATTAAAAATGCTCAAATCCTTACGTAAAGATGTAGCCAAACAAAAAGGTGTCCCTCCCTATGTCATATTCCAAGAGCCTTCTTTGGAAGATATGTCATTGAAATATCCTACCAGCATCGAAGAGTTATCTAAAATTTTTGGCGTTGGCGAAGGTAAAGCCAGAAAATTTGGAAAAGCTTTTGTTGAACTTATCCAAAAATACGTAGAAGAAAATGATATTGTAAAACCTGATGATTTTGTTGTAAAATCAACAGCGCAACGTTCAGCCTTAAAGATATTTATTATTACCAGTACAGATAGAAAAATTCCATTGGATGATATAGCATCAGCCAAAGGATTAAGTATGGATGAACTTTTGAAAGAAATGGAAAGAATAGTTTATATGGGGACAAAACTTAATATAGACTATTATTTGGATGAAATCTTTGATGAAGACCAATTGGAAGAATTATATGATTATTTTATGGAAGCTGAATCGGATAAAATCAGTTTGGCTATGGAAGAATTTGAAGGTGAATACGAAGAAGAAGAATTGAGATTATTTAGGATAAATTTTATAAGCAAAATTGCTAACTGATAAAATACACATTATGAATGAAATAATAAATTTTTTTAATGAAAACCTACAAATGGTTTATATCGTTGTTCTGATGATATTTGTAGGAATAGAACTCATTAGCCATGTTCCGGCTGTTTTGCATACCCCATTAATGTCGGGAGCTAATGCCATTCATGGTGTTGTTATTATAGGCGCTATTTTGGTAATGTTAAATATGGAACCCACAAACAAATTGGGTTTAGCTATTGGATTTGTAGCAGTTATACTGGGAACCCTCAATGTTGTAGGAGGATTTGTTGTAACCGATAGAATGCTTGATATGTTTAAAACTCGAAAATAATGGAAAATTTTATACTCAATTTATCTTACCTGATAGCATCAGTTGGTTTTATAGTCGGATTAAAAATGCTTGGTAGTCCGAAAACCGCCAGAAAAGGAAATTTAATTGCCGCCTTTGGAATGGCTATGGCAATATTGGCTACGTTATTTGTTTATCCGCACACAGCAAATCTTAATGTTCCTACATTTACATATATATTAATTCTTGTAGCCATTGTTATTGGGACTATCATCGGCTGGGGAATAGCCGTTAAAGTGGAAATGACCAAAATGCCCGAATTGGTTTCCTTTTTTAACGGTATGGGAGGAGCAACGGCAGCTCTTATAGGACTTTTGGAATTTCATCACAATATAGGAAATCCGGGCAAAATGTTTATGATTATTGCAGGATTGATTATCGGAAGTATTTCTTTTTCCGGTAGTATGATTGCTTGGGGTAAACTCAGCGGAAAATTGAGAAAACCCTTCCGACTGCCTAATTACAACATAATCAACACACTTTTGGCTATTGCCATTTTAGGAATTGGAGCCTATATGATTATTGCGGAAGTTTCCAATCCTTTATACATTTACGGTTTGTTTGCCTTGGCTCTATTCTACGGAATAATGTTTGTCTTACCAATTGGCGGTGCGGATATGCCTGTGGTTATTTCGTTACTGAATTCATTTACCGGCTTAGCTGCTGCTTTCGGTGGATTTTTATACAATAATATGGCGATGCTTACCGGCGGTATATTGGTGGGTTCTGCCGGAACCATTTTGACAATTGCCATGACAAAGGCAATGAACCGTTCACTATCTGCTGTTATTTTCGGAGCTTTCGGAGAAGGAGCCGTGGAGGGTTCAGGAAGTAAAATCCAAGGAAGTATCAAAGAAGCCGGTCCAAGTGATGCCGCCATTTTATTGAATTATGCCAATAAAGTAATCATTGTTCCCGGCTATGGATTAGCTGTTGCACAAGCTCAACATGTATTACATGAATTGGAAGAACTTTTAACCAAAAAAGGTATTGATGTCAAATATGCCATTCATCCGGTAGCGGGACGTATGCCGGGACATATGAATGTTTTGCTCGCCGAAGCCAATGTAGATTATGATAAATTGATTGATATGGATGATATCAACAACGAGTTTAAAAATACGGATGTAGTATTGGTTGTAGGTGCAAATGATGTAGTAAACCCTGCCGCTAAAAACGATCCTTCCAGTCCTATTTACGGTATGCCAATATTGAATGTTGAAGAAGCAAAAAACATTATTGTCAACAAACGAAGTATGAAACCCGGTTATGCCGGAATTGAAAACGAATTATTCTATAATCCTAAAACTTCCATGCTCTTTGGCGATGCTAAAGCAGCTTTAACAAAAGTTGTTCAGGAATTGAAAGGAATGTAGTCTTATAAAATGATACAAACTTATAAAAACTTATCCCAGAAATCCGGAAATGATTTAACCACCACTTCCGGATTTTCTATTTTTATTTGCGGATATAATTTCTGAATAATAGCAAAAGACATTGCCATACGATGATCTTCATAAGTTTTTATGGAAATCTTTTGTGTATGAAAATTTGAAAAATCATTAAAAGATAAAGTATTATTATCAATACTCACCGGAACTCCGAATTTTTCGATTTCATTTTTAAGTGCCTGTAAGCGATCGGTTTCTTTAATTTTAAGTGTTTGTAAACCGGTTAAAAAACAAGGTATTTTCATAGCCAAACAAGTTACCGCCAAGGTTTGAGCCAAGTCAGGGTTTTCAATTAAATCAAAATTAATTTTTTTTGGAAAAACAAAATTTGAAACCGGTTCAATTATCATTTTATTTTCGTTCAAAAATAAAGTACGAACACCTAATCGCTTAAAGAAATCTATAACTTTTATATCTCCTTGAAAAGAATTTTTATTAAAAGGATACAATTCAAAATTTTTACGAGAAACAGCTGATAATCCAAAAAAATATGAAGCGGAACTAAAATCACCTTCAACAAAAAACCGTGTATTTTTTAAATTTTGAATGGGTTTGATCCGAATAATTTTGTTATTAAAAAACGTTTCCATACCAAAATATGCCATTAGATCCAATGTCATTTGTATATAAGGTGATGAAACCGGTTCGTTGTTTAAAACAATTTCCAATCCATTGGGTAATTTGGGTGCAATTAACATCAAAGCGGAAATATATTGACTGCTAATATTAGCATTGATATTCAACCTATGTTTATCAAGTTTTTTACCTTTGATATACAGCGGTGGATAACCTTCTTTATTCAAATAACGGATTTCTGCTCCCAAATGAAGCAAAGCTTCAACCAAAATTTTAATTGGACGTTGGCGCATTCTATCTGAACCATCCAAGATAAATTCTTTATTTTCTATAGTAGATAAGAGGGCTGTCAAAAAACGCATTGCGGTTCCTGCATGCCCGATATTGATTGACAAAGGACTTGTTAAATTATAATTTTTTATTTGTTCAATTGCAGCTTGTAAAAGCTTGGTATCCTTCGCATTAGAAAAATTTTTTACTTCCAGTTCCGGAAATAAATATTGTAAAATAAGCAAACGATTTGAGATACTTTTGGAAGAAGGTATTTCGATTTTTACGGCCACTTTCTTAATTTTTTAGGCAAATTTACATTTTTTATTTATGTTGTAAGATTAACTTATAAAAAGATTTTGTTTTGCCACAAATACACGAATTTTATAAATTTTAATTCTATAAATGATATTTTTTCCTTAGTAAAATTGTTTTATTCGCTTCTAAAAAATACGCAACGCCCGTGCGAATGCACGGGCGTTGCGTATTAACCAAAATAACTCAACTATGAAAAAAAACTCTCACTTAATAAAATATCAAATCTCGTGCCAAACTTAAAAATAATATAAGACATGATTATTAAATAAAAGTTAAATTTTTAATTAACAGTTATTTATAACAAATATTTTCAATTATTATGCCAAATAAAAATTATTTATCAGTAAATCTTAATCATAAAATAAAATTATGTTAAAAAAATATTTAAGTTTAAAGTATAAATGTATTTTTGTATAAAATTTAGATGAATGAAATTCTTAACTAAAATTTATCATAAAATCATTTCCATGCAAAGCATGGTTATTCTTGCTATTATTTTTGCCACTGCCATGGCTGTTGCCACTTTTGTTGAAAACGACTATGGCACCACTACCGCCAGAACACTGATTTATAATGCCTGGTGGTTTGAATTGATAATGATTCTTTTGGCAGTCAATCTAATAGGAAATATTATACGTTATAAGTTATATCGCAAAGAAAAATGGCCGGTATTTATTTTTCATGCAGCTTTTCTTTTGATATTAATCGGAGCTGGAATAACGCGATATATCAGTTATGAAGGACTTATGCCTATACGTGAGGGAGAAACTTCCGATACTTTTCTTACGGAAAAAACCTATCTACAAATGCACGTGGACGACGGGGCAAACCAATTTGATCCTCCCATCAAAAAAGAATTGGCACTCTCTGCCATTGATTTTCCTTTTTTAACGGATAATCATTATCAATTGGATGTCAAATTTAAGGATAAACCCATCCATTTGGAAATCTTAAAATATATTCCGCACGCTACTGAAAAATTTATAGCCGATGACAAAGCACCCAAACATTTAAAAATTGTAGTTTCCACCCCCAAAGGACGAAAAGATGTTTATCTTAAAGACGGACAGATATCAATTCTTAACGATAAACGAATAAGTTATAACAACGTTCAAGATGAAACTATCAATATTTTTGAAGAAAATGACACACTTAAAATTTTATCGCCTTTTGCGGGAACTTATATGCGAATGAGTGATCAAAAAACTTTTACCGTAAAACCCGATAGCGTTCAAGTTTTTCATCTACGTTCGTTGTATCGTTTTGACAATTCTTCTTTTGTTGTTCCTGGAAAACCTGTAAAAGGCAAAACGGTTTTTGAATCGGGAAACAAAAATATGAATCCTTTGGATTTATTGTTAGTTAAAGTAAAATCGGGTAAAGACGAAAAAACCTTGGGACTTTACGGTGGACAATATGCTCCGGATACCCCTAAATTTTTTCGTTTGAACGGTTTAAATTTCCGTCTTAAATTCGGACCGGAACACAAACGCCTTCCTTTTCAAATAAAACTCAAAGATTTTCAATTGGAAAAATATCCCGGCTCTACTATGCCAAAATCTTATGCCAGCGAAGTTACCGTTATTGCTCCGAAAAAATCTTTTGATTATAGGATTTATATGAACCACCCGTTGGAATATAAAGGATATAGATTTTATCAATCCTCCTATACCATAACCCCACAATATGAAGAAACTCAACTTTCGGTCAATCATGATTTTTGGGGAACTTGGGTAACTTATATCGGTTATGCGCTATTATATTTTGGTTTAATAATGATATTCTTTGTCAAAGGAACCCGTTTTGCCAAACTCAAAAAAATGCTAAAAAAGAATAGAGAAAAATCATTAAAAATAATATTATTTATACTACTTGTAGCTTCAAATAACTTTTTATTTGCTCAAGATAAAAATGAAAAAGCAAAAATAGATTCGTTGATAATACTAAAAACAATAGCCCCGGCTGAGAAAGCGGAAGATTTCGGCCATTTGGTAATTCAAGATTATGGCGGTAGGATGAAACCGGTCAATACTTATTCATCTGAACTTTTAAGAAAACTTACCAAACACGATACTTACGAACTATATGACGGAACTAAAATTTCCGCAGATCAAATGCTAACCGGAATGATAAGTTATCCCGAAGGTTGGTGGTTTGTCCCTATGATTTATATGGAACGTGGCGATGAAACCGTCAGAAATCTTATTGGAGTTGATAAAAATACAAAATATGCAAAACTGGCGGATTTCTTTGATAAAGAAACAGGTGAGTATAAATTAACCAAACAATTGGAAGAAGCTCAGAAAAAACGTATCAAAGGAAAATTTGACAAAGATATTATCAACATTACCGGACGGGTAACCTTGCTTATGAATACCCTAAACTATAAAAATTTACGTTTGTTTCCTTTACCGGGAGACAAAGATCACAAATGGTATTCTTGGACCGATATTGCCAGATTTAATTTCAATGAAGAAGATAAAAATTTTGCTAAGAATGCTATTCCTTTATGGACCAAAGAAATTTTTAAAGCTAAAACAAGTGGTGATTATAAATTATCCGATGAAATATTAAAAGCTATTGATAAATACCAACACAAATATGGAGAAGCTGTTTATCCAAATAAAAATAAAATCAAATGGGAAATATTCTACAACAAATATGATGCTTTTCGTAGTTTGTTTTGGCAATTTATGACCTTGTCATTATTTATTTTTATTCTGGCAATTTTAGAAATTTTTTATAGAAAAAAATGGATTAAATACAGCTATTTATTCTTTTATGCCCTCAGTGTAATTTTAACTATAAAAATGATTTTTTTTCTAATTCTCCGCTGGTATATCAGTGGACATGCCCCTTGGAGTAATGCGTATGAATCTATGATTTATGTTGCATTTGCAACCATTATGGCGGGAATTTTATTGGGAAGAAAATCAGCGCTCACATTGGCTTCTACCCTATTCATCGGTTCTATGATGTTGATGATTGCCCATTGGAATTGGATGGATCCACAAATTGAAAATCTCAATCCCGTTTTGGATTCCTATTGGCTAAATATACACGTGGCAATCATTGTTGCCAGTTACGGACCATTTGCCGTAGGTATGATTTTAGGTCTGCTATCGCTTATATTGATGGCGATAACCAATGAAAAAAATAAAAAATTATTGGAATACCGTATCAAGGAATTGAGTTATATTACCGAAATGTCTTTAATCATCGGTTTGGTTATGCTGACTATAGGCAATTTCTTAGGAGGACAATGGGCAAACGAAAGTTGGGGACGATATTGGGGTTGGGATCCCAAAGAAACTTGGGCGCTTATCAGTATTGTAGTATATGCCTTGGTGATACATGCCCGTTTGGTCCCCGGATTACGAGGATTGTTCACTTTTAACTTATTAGCCGTTTTGAGTTTTGCTTCCATATTGATGACTTATTTCGGAGTTAATTTTTATCTTTCGGGATTACACTCCTACGCTAAAGGTGAACCTCAAGAAACTCCCGTATATATTTATTATTTTATAGCGGCTATTTTCCTGATTAGTCAAATAGCTTATCTCAAATACAAGAAATATTATGCCCAATTCAAATGATATTATTTTTGTATTTTTGTTGAATTGTATATTTCGCTAATGAAAGAAAAAGAACAAATCAAAGATTTAAAAAAAATATTAAGTCAACCGCAAAACATAAGCATTGTTATCCATAAAAATCCCGATGGTGATGCTTTGGGTTCCGGATTAAGTCTTAAAAAATTTTTAGAAAAAGAGGGACACAAAGTTTGGCTTATTTCACCCAATGCCATACCACAATATTTAAAATGGATGCCCGGTATAAATGATGTAATTATTTTTGAAAATAAACAAAAAAAAGTTAAGAACATTTTAAGTAAGGCTGACTTAATATTTACTTTGGATTTTAATGATTTTTCTCGAACAGGAGAAGATTTTGAAAAAGTTTTGAAAAATCTTAAAAACAAAACTTTTATTATGATTGATCACCATCTTTTTCCCAAAGATTATGCTCAATATAAGTTTTCCGACACAAAAAAATCATCCACAGCCGAAATGATTTATGATTTTATTGATACATTGGGAGAAACGGAAAAAATTGATTCGGAAATGGCAACCAATTTATATACGGGAATAATGACCGATACCGGATCATTCAAATTTCCCTCCACTACTCCTCATACAATGAAAATTGCCGGTGAGCTAATGGAAAAAGGAGCCAAACACAACGAAATTCAAATAAAAATTTATGATTCTTTCTCTATCGATAAATTAGGGTTATTGGGAGAAACTTTAAACAAACTAAAATTTTTGCCCGAATACAAAACCGCTTATATCGTTTTAAGGCAAAAAGATTTACAAAAATATAACTATAAAAAAGGTGATACCGAAGGCTTTGTAAATTATGGTCTCGCACTTGCCGATGCTATATTTTCCGTATTATTCCTGGAAAACGAAGATGGAACGGTAAGAATATCATTTCGTTCCAAAAACAATTTTCCCGCCAATGAATTTGCTCAAAAATATTTTAACGGCGGCGGACATTTGAATGCAGCGGGTGGGCGAACCCAAGAAAATATCAACAAAGCCGTTGAAAAATTTCTAAAAGTTTTACCGGTATTCTATAATGATTATTTATCAAAAAATAGATCCGAATGAAAAGATATTTCTATATTTTAATACTTTTTTTGTTTTTTTTCGCTTGCAAAAATAATAATCAATCGATAAGAACACCTATTAATCATACCAAAAGCCGGGTTGATATGCAATCCGTAGAAATGAATAGAAACCTCAACAAACGAGAAGAAGTGTATATCAAACAAATGATAAAAAAAGACAGTTTGCATCAATATATCAATTCCGGTCATGGATTTTGGTATTACTACATAAAAAAAAATCCGGCATCCAAAAAATATCCTCAAACACACGATTGGGTAACCTTAAATTATGAGTTAAGAGATTTAAGTAATAATATAATTTATAGCAGCAAAGAAATCGGAGAAAAAAAATACCATGTAGATCACGAAAACTATTTCAGAGGTTTTCATGAGGCTGTAAAATTATTAAAAGAAGGAGAAGAAGCTCTATTTATATTCCCTTCAAATGCAGCATACGGATATCACGGAGATGAAAATAGAATCGGACAAAATATTCCCTTGCAAATGCATTTAAAAATTATTAAAATTGAAAAAGAAAATAAAAATTAAAAAATACAGAATTATGAAAAATTTATTTTTATTAAGCAGCCTATTAATTTTAAGCTTAATTTCTTGCAAGTCATCTAAATACAAAGATTTGCAACCCGGACTTTATGCAGATATTCAAACAAGTAAAGGAGATATTCTGGTCAAATTACGTCCGGATAAAGCACCGGTAACCGTTGCCAATTTTGTTACATTGGCAGAAGGCACCAATCCTTATGTTGACAGTAAATACAAAGGTAAACGATTTTACGACGGACTTACTTTTCATCGTGTTGTTAGCAAAGCTACCGGAGCCAAAAGTGATTTTGTTATCCAAGGAGGAGATCCGTTAGGAACAGGAGCAGGTGGACCGGGCTATCAATTCAAAAATGAAATTTCAGATTTAAAGCATGTCAAAGGAGCCATTTCCATGGCAAGAGAAAACAAACCTGATACCAATGGCAGTCAGTTTTTTATCACACTGGACAAAACTCCGTTTTTAGACGGCAGATATAGTGTTTTTGGCAATACAGTTAAAGGTTTTGATGTGGTACAAAAAATCAGACCTAAGGATACCATAAGAAAAATAGTGATCATAAGAAAAGGAAAAGAAGCCAAAGCTTTTGATGCAGTTAAAGTTTTCAATGATTATATGAAAGAAAAAGTTGCCAAAGAACGTAAAATAGCCGAAGAAAAAAAGAAATTAGCTCAAAGTTTTGAAGAAAAGAAAAAACAAGCAAAAAAATATGATTCCGGTTTGATGATTTATACAATCAAAGAAGGAAAAGGACCAAAACCTAAACGAGGAGAGAAAGTAAAAGTCCATTATACAGGTTATCTAAAAGACGGAACTAAATTTGATTCGTCTTATGATCGTGGACAGCCTATTCAATTTCCCGTAGGAACAGGAAAAGTTATAGCCGGTTGGGATGAAGGAATAATGCAAATGAAAGAAGGAGGAAAAGCCATCTTATTTATTCCTCCGCACTTAGGTTACGGACAAATGGGTGCCGGAGGAGTTATTCCTGGAAATGCCGATTTGATTTTTGAAGTGGA
Organism: Flavobacteriales bacterium; assembly: GCA_026985675.1. Taxonomy (GTDB): domain Bacteria; phylum Bacteroidota; class Bacteroidia; order Flavobacteriales; family Flavobacteriaceae; genus JALSPZ01. The sequence continues at coordinate 9,293 of JALSPZ010000356.1, read as the reverse complement.
ATTGGTAAAAGTTGGAAAATAATCATTGTATATTTAAAAAATTTATATTAATTTTATATCATATTTAACAAACATAAAAAATTTGATGTTATGGAGCAAAAAATCAATTATCTAAGTGACTTAGAGTTTAACTTGGATACATGGAAAAGAGAGTTGAAATTTCACCGTGACGAGATGGATACTTTTCAAGAAAAATTGGAAGAAGTTGCCGCTCGTAAAAACTTGGACAAAGAAGCAATGGTAGCGCTAGAAAGCTTTCAAAATAAAATTTTGCGAGAAAGAAAAGTCATTTCCGATCTTTTACATAAAATCAAACAAAAAAGAATGAATATCAAAACTGCAGATTTAAGTGAACCGGTAGACGGTAGATTATACCGTGAGCAAATTCCATTGAGAGATGAAATGAAAACTTACATCCGCTTACATTATGATCTAAAAGAACAAATGATGGATTTCTTTACCAAATGGTTAGATTAATACAGATTTATCTATTATAATCAAGCCGCTCTTGTAGCGGCTTTTTTCTAATAAATGAATATAATAAATGGATTTAAAGTCTTTACCCATAGAAATTAAAAAGAATAAAACGTTCTATTATTTGAAGAATTATTTTCGGTATTATTCTCCACAATTTTTTTATAAAAATAACTTTTCAAAGATTCTACAAAATTTTGAAACCCGAAAAGACAAAGATTATATCTTAAGAAGAGTAAATTATTATAACAAACTTTACAAAAAATATACTCCCGGACCTTATGCCAAAAAACTATCGGATTTTTATAAAACCGAATCCAAAAATGTATATTTTTTTGATGCTTGGGAATATTTAAGATATTTTGACAGAAATATGAAAATTGATTATGCGTTTGGAGACGTAACGCATATTCCCGATACACCTTCCATTGTTAAAAGCCGACCTATTCAAGGGAAAAATGAAAATTCCGTTGTGATGAAACTTGAAAAAAAACGGCATTTCTTTTTTATCAAAGACCCATTAAAATTTGAAAATAAAAAAAATCTTTTAGTTTGGAGAGGAAATGCTGTGGGAAAACCGCACCGGACATCTTTTTTAAAAAAATATTGGAATCACCCGCTTTGTGATGTGGGACAAGTCCATAAAATTAAAGAAAACGTCCCTTGGGAAAAAGAACGTCTAAGTATAAGAGATCAACTCGATTATAAATTTATCCTCAGTTTAGAAGGAAATGACGTAGCAACCAATTTAAAATGGGGAATGTCTTCCAATTCTTTGATTTTTTCTCCACCTTTGAAGTATGAAACTTGGTATAATGAAGGAAAATTAGTAGCAGGTGAACATCTGGTTATTATAAAAGAAGATTTTACCGATTTGGAAGATAAAATTCAATACTATCTGGATCACCCCAATGAAGCCCAACAAATCATTGAGAATGCTCATCAATATATAAAACAATTCGAAAACCGTGAAAGAGAAGATATTATTAATCTATTGGTATTAAAAAAATATTTTGATTTGCAAGAATGAATTATATCAATATACATAAGCATTCGCCTTGTATTTCTAATGAAATATGTATTCAAGACTTAATCATTGGAAAAGATAAAATCCAAATACTCCCGAACAAACATTACTCCGTAGGCATCCATCCTTGGTTTATCAATAATATTGAACAACAAAAACAAGATTTAGTAGAAGTTTCGCACAAAAAAAATGTAATTGCTATTGGAGAAACCGGATTGGATTTTCAAAAAGATATTTTATTACACACGCCGGTTAATTTGCAATTGGATTTATTTAAATTTCAAATAGAACTCGCCTATAAACACCAAAAACCTTTGATAATACATTGTGTCAAATGTTTTGACGAACTCATAAAATTAAAAAAACAATACAAGGATTCAATTCCGTGGATTATTCACGGATTCTCAAAAAACAGTAATATAGCCAATCAATTGATAAAAAATGATTTTTATTTATCATTCGGACACCATTTACTCCAATCCGAAAAGAATAAAGAAGCTTTAATCGGTGTTCCAAAAGAAAAAATATTCTTTGAAACTGATGATAAAAATTTACCCATTGAGAAAATATATGAAGAAGCTGCTTTTTTATTAAAAACTTCCGTTAAAATTTTAAATAATCAAATCGCTGAAAATTACAAATCTATTTTTTATATCTAATATTATTTTTAAAAAATTGTTGACTAAAATTACTGTTCAAAACTGATTAAAATCATTTTTTTTATCATTTTTTATTCTCTTTTTTATTGTCCAAAAATAAATCCTTTTTATGGAAAAAAGAACAATTGCATTATTTATCCTAGGTTTTCTTTATTTGAATAACCTTTTTAGTCAAGAGTTTAAAAAAACACTTAAAATTAATGGAAGAATTCAAGCTGATTATGAATTTCTTTCAAGAGCAAAAGGAGGATATGAACTAAATGGTTTTGAATTTAGAAGAGTTCATCTTTCGGCAACCGGAAAATTATCCCCGAAAATCAAATATAAAATTGAAACAGACTTTGCACATGGACAAATTGGTTTTAGAGATGTTTATATTAAATTTCTTGGAGGAAAAGTAGGAAATTTCTCAATCGGTAGTGTGCCGGAACCCACCGGATTGGATATGTTAACCAGCAGTAAATATATACCGTTTACCGAAAGGGCTATGATTACTTCTCTACAAAATTTTCGTTGGGGAGCCGGTTTACATTATGAAAATTTTAATATTTTAAAAGGTCAATTGGGATTTCAATTGGCATTAACAAACAATGGAAACAATAACGAAGGGTTTAAAGATGTAAATTTAGAAGCAGGAAATAATTTAGTGGCTCGATTAACCGGAACTCCTATTAATAATAAAGAAAAAAAACAACTGATACACTTGGGAATAAATTTAGCCTACAGACCGGGCAAAGACTTAAAATTTCGTCCCGAAAATCATCTGGGCGAAAAATATCATTACATTATTCCTAACGGAGACAAAAGAAATGAATTAGGATTGGAATTTGCAGGTACATTTAAAAACTTTTCATTACAAACCGAATATAAAAAACAGGATATCTCAAATGACTTAAATCTTAATTTTAACTTTCAAAGTTATTATGTTTTTGTCAGTTATTTTCTTACAGGCGAAAATCGTCCGTATAAACACGGAGCTTTTGGACGCATCAAACCCAAAAAAGATATAGATCACAATGGTTATGGTGCTTTTGAAGTGGTAACAAGGTTTTCCAATATGAAAGCTTCACAAGCAGTTGTTGATATCAATCCGGGATTACCCGACAATATAAATAATATAAGTTTAGGTATCAATTGGTATTTAACTGCTCATACACGAATTATGTATAATTATATTACTACCGATGACAACAGTTCTCTTGGAAACCTAAATGGTCATATCATCAGAGTGCAAATTGACTTTTAACACATACAAATCAAAATTATAAACTATGAATTTCAAAAAACTTTTTAGAAAACAATGGTCTTTCTTATATGCCGGAATAGCTTTTGGTATAGCTCAAATTATTTATATGATAGGGCTTTGGATAAATGCAGATCAACATGGAAAAACTCCGCATCTTAAACCTATTACAGTTACAACGGATTTAGGCAAAATGTTTCGTGGGTTGGAAGTATTTATAAATAATCTTTTTGGATTTAAATCGGAGTTGTATGGAAAATATGGTAGTATCGTTGTAAATGGCGTTGAAAAAACTTTACCTGCTGCCGGCGGAGCTTTTGTCCCAGGGATTGGATGGCCTATTGTAGGTATGATTATAGGCGGATGGCTTGTAAGCAGAATGGAAAAAGAAAGCCGTTCTTGGGCTTATTATAGCAAAAAATTGCTATTGATTTCTTTTGTTGGAGGAATGCTTTTTAGTTATGGCACCCGGTTAGCCGGAGGTTGTACTTTAAATCACTTAATGGGTGGAGTTCCTTTAATGAACATTCACTCGCTTGTAACCATAATCTTTATGGCTGTCGGAGGAGCTTTGGGATTTTTTATTATGGCAAAATTAAATCTTGCCGGATATTTCAAACATCAAGAAACCTTATCATACGTAAAAAATGCAGATAAAGGAGAGCAGGCTACTTACAAAAAAGGATACAATCATTGGAAAAACAAATTTTATTGGATAGGTTTAATTTTTGCACTTCTTATGGTTTTTGTAGCATTTTACGGTGGATTTTTTAATCCGGAAAATATGGAACATATCAAAGGAGATAAAATAATACCCTTTAATAAATCAGTAGAACACAAAGGTTGGTTTTATGTACTTGCCACTTTAATTGCCGGAATCATAGGAGGTATTGGACTGGGAAAATCAGGTTTTGGAACCGAATGTGCTTTGGTTTCTGCCGAAGTTGCAGAAAGTATGACCAAAGATGATAAAAAATATAGATTTATGGGTGTACCAAAAATAACAAGAACTTTGATGCGTGGATATTTACCCATCATTGGGATTGCTGTTCACTGGGTGGTTATGTTGGGTTTTATAGTCTTGGCTTGGATACTATTTGATGTCGAGCCAGCCTTTGCAGGTAAAGTGAAATATTCATTAACCGCCGGAAGTTTTATCGGTGGATTGTTATTAGGGCTTGGAGCGGTTTTACTTATTGGTTGTGAAATACGTTCATATATGAGATTAGGAATGGGTTACCTTAACACAATGGTTGGTTTTATTGGATTTGCCTTGGGATATCTGCCCTTTACATTATTTTTTAAAGAACATAAATCTTTCCTTGCCGAAACGGTATTAGTCGGCAAAAACGGCAAATGGTCCAATGCCTATAAAGTATATGATTTATTTGGAGATAATCCTACCGTTCACAAAATTGTATTATTTATCTGGTGGTTAATTCTGATGGCTTTGGTTGTTTTCTTAATCAAAAAAGGAATGAAAAATACAGGCTTGCAAAAAGTTCAAATTATTCATTGGAATACCGAAGAAGATCAAATCTATATAGACAAAGAAGCTGAAAAAAATAATGGAATGGTCAATGGAGTACCTGCGCCTAAACCGATTCCGCCCGAAGCATATCCGGAAAATTAATCATAAGATTATTGAGATCTGTTAAAAACTTCCGGCTGATACCGGAAGTTTTTTATTAGTAAAAAATAATTTATATTTACCGGTATAAATTCCTTAATATGAAAAAAATTTTTGCTTTACTTCTAATCTTACAGTTTATTTCTTGTAACAACCGAAACCATAATTCACAAAAGCAAGCACAAAATATATTGGATAAAGTTATCAAACAATACTTACCCGATACAAGAGATCATATTTTTGAAATTTCGATTGATAAAGTTGGAGATAAAGTCATTGTTTCAGGAAAATCCGATTACCCGAAAGCAGAAAAAGCCCTGATAGATTTCTTGAAGAAAAACAACATTCCGTATGAGAATAAAATCGTAACCTTACCGACAGATAATTTTAAAAATATTAGAGGAATAACCCGTCTATCCGTAGCCAATCTCAGAGCCCAACCTAAACATTCTGCCGAATTGGTTACACAAACACTTATGGGGATGCCTTTAATTCCATTGGAAGAAGAGAACGATTTCATTCGGGTCAAAACTCCTGAAAACTACTATGCTTGGGTTGATAAAGCAGGTATTCAATTGATAACCCCAAATGACTTTACTCAATGGTTAAAAAAAACTAAAATAATAATCAAGTCAAATTGTGGACAAAGCTATACGGATTCAAATAAAAAACAAGTCGTTTCCGATATTGTCTTAAATGATATATTTGCTTTGGTTCAATCCGAAAAAGATTTTTATCAAATTCAATATCCCGACGAAAAAATCGCATTTATTCCGAAATCCAATGCAATTTTACTTACAGATTTTGAAAAATTAGCAAATGAAGTAAAAGGACAAATGATTGTCAATAAAGCTGAAACATTATTAGGGACGCCTTATTTATGGGGCGGAACATCGTCAAAAGGTATGGATTGTAGCGGTTTTACCAAAACGGTTTATGCTTCGTTTAATTATAATTTGCCACGCGACGCTTCACAACAAGTAAAAATCGGTAAAAAAATCAACCTCAATAAAAGCGATTTTTCCAACTTACAACCCGGCGATTTATTTTTTTTCGGATTTGAAAAAAACGGACAAACTAAGATAACTCATGTTGCCATTCATATAGGAAACGGAAAAATTATTCACGCCACCGGTGAAGTAAAAATCGAAAGTTTAAACTCCCGAGACAAAGGTTTTAATCCCGATCGGTTTAAATCTTGGAAAACAGTGAGAAGAATAATCGGAGCTTATCCACAAAATTTTGCTAATTTTTATCAAACAAAACAAAATAAATAAGCTACCGGAACGTTAAATTGTTATGCAAAAGAAAATCCGTTTTTTTATAAACATCTTAGTCCTATTTACAGGATTTAACCTGTTTGCACAAACAACGGTTATTAAAGGTATTGTAAAAAATCCTCAACAAAAAGGAATAGCGGGTGTTAATATACAAGCCGGAGAAAACGGAACTTCCACAAATGAAAAAGGTCAATTTTCTATCAAATTAAAAAAATCAGAAAAAGTCCGTTTGGTTTTCAGTCATATAAATTATCAAACCAAAACTATTAATATTGTTCCCGAATTAAAAGAAGAACAATTTCTTATAATAATCCTTCAACCCAAACAAGAAAAATTTAAAGAAGTTATTATCAAAGCCAAAGGGATTAAAGAAAAAGAAGGAGCCGTCAAAATCGGGAGTGTTAATGCCAAAGTAAATCCCGGAGCTCAAAAATCGGTGGAAAATGTTATTAAATCTTTGCCGTCTGCCAGTGGTTTTGACGAATTGAGCAGTCAATATATGGTGCGTGGAGGTAATTTTGATGAAAATCAAGTTTATATCAACGGTATAGAAATCTATCGTCCCTTTCTTATTCGTAGCGGACAACAAGAAGGACTGAGTTTTATCAACCCCGATTTGGTTCAAAATATCTATTTCTATCCGGGAGGTTTTGCCGCCGATAAAGGAGATAAACTTTCGTCGGTTTTGGATGTTACTTACAAAAATCCCACTACCAATGAAACTTCTTTCGATTTGAATTTGTTAGGCGGTGGTTTCAGCCATGAATTTAGAAAAAATAAAATTGGTAATATAACCGGCATGCGGTATTATGATAATAGTCTCTTGGTAAACAGCAAAGATGTGGAAGTAGATTATCGTCCGCAATTCTTGGATTTTCAAAACCTATTCAGATACGATTTTAATAAAAAACTCTATACCGAATTTTATACCAATATATCCATAAATCATTATCGTTATCAACCCCAAGTCAAAACTACAAATTTCGGTTCATTACAAGATGCAAAAGTTTTGGTTATTGATTATAACGGACAAGAAAAAGACAATTATCTGACTTATTTCGGTGCTTTGAAAACCCGTTGGAAAGCTAGCAACAAAAACATTTATACTTTTACAACTTCTTTATATCACACACAAGAAGAAGAGTATTTTGACTTATTGGGACAATACAATATCGGCGAACCGAATACCGATTTAGGTTCTCCCGATTTCGGTAATCCTGAAAATTTGGAAAGCTTGGGAAGCGAACTCAACCATGCTCGTAACGATTTGGATGCGTTGATTGGAAATATGGAAATAAAATATAAAAAGATTATCAATTCGGAATTACAATTGGAATCCGGGATTAAAATAAGTTATGAAGACATTAAAGATCGTATCAATGAATGGCAAATGATTGATTCTGCCGGTTTTGCACTCTATCCACCGGGGAGTTTTCATGCGGAAGAGCCTTATGATTTGGATACCGCTCCTATTCTACCCTATCAAAATACCAAAAGCTTTAATCACGTAAATATCCAACGAGCTATACCGTATTTGTTAATGAGAAAAAAATTTTCCATAAATAAAACAAACCTATGGATAAATGCCGGAATACGTTCACAATTTTGGAAAATAGATGACCGGTTAACCCGACAAAAACACACGGATTACGCTATCAGCCCGCGCCTACTCATCGGGCTGAAACCCCATTGGAAAAAGAATATGGAATTTCGTTTGGCTACCGGTATTTATCAACAAGCGCCTTTTTATAAAGAGTTTCGTAATGCTTCGGGGCAATTGAATATTAATATTCTAGCCCAAAAGTCTTATATAATTTCGTTGGCCAACGATTGGTTTTTCAGTCTTTGGGAAAGACCCTTCAAACTCACTTCCGAAATCTATTACAAATACTTATGGGATGTTAATCCTTATACAATGGAAAATGTCAGAATAAGATATTTTGCAAACAATAATGCTACGGCTTATGCTTATGGTTTTGAAACACGTATTAACGGAGAATTTATTCCGGGAGCGGAATCCTGGTTTAGTTTGGCATTGATGAAATCTATGGAAAACACCGACAATCGTGGTTATATCCCCCGCCCCAGCGATCAACGTTTCAAATTTGCTATGCTTTTCCAAGATTATGTCCCCAAAATTCCGAATCTGAAAATGTATCTGAATATGACTTATATGGGAGGAATTCCAACAGGTTCACCTTCTTATGCAGACCCGTATCTTTATCAGTTCCGCACAAAAAATTATTTCCGATCGGATATCGGGATATTTTTTGTTTTCAGTGAAATGAAAAATAAACCTGCTTGGATGAAAAAATTCAAATATTTCAGTGCGGGAATTGAAATTCTCAATATGTTTGAAGTAAGAAACAGTATTACCAATCTTTGGATACGTGATATTTATCGTAAAAAAGTTTATCGTGTTCCTAATTATCTTACCGGGAGAGTTTTTAATTATAAACTTATCTTAAAATTATAAATAAGCGTTTAAAGGCTTATTTTTTTATGTGAAAATTTATTGAAATTTAACTTACACGAATTATTCACAAAATTTCTTTATATTATAGGACTGATTTAACGTGAGTTCGATAAAAGAATCGAAGCAAAAAAATTATTTGCCAATTAAAATTATGTTTCTATAAATATTTTATACAATGCATTAAAAATCAATAATCTATAATAAATAAAGAATATTTTCTTATGTCGAACTCACGTTAATTTATACTTTTTTGTAGCAATAATTTTATTGTCAAAAACTAAATCAATTGTTCGAAGTGCATTAGGACTCATAAATAACTTTAAACCAATCCTGTCCTTAATAAATTTAATTTTTTATTTTTTCCATCGATGAACATTTCGACTTTGCTCAATGGTAACAAAAAATATAGTGTCTTGTCAAGTATATTCTGTCGTACCAAGTCTTGTTCTTTTTGCAGATAGCTTCGTTAAAATTTTTAACCATAGCAAACGGCTATGCTGAAAA
>JALSPZ010000355.1 GCA_026985675.1 Flavobacteriales bacterium | reverse complement strand
CCGGATAGGACAAAATGTTTATATCGGGGCTTTTGTTTATATTGGAGAAAATGTAACGGTGGAAGAAGGAACAAAAATCTATCCGGGTTCGTATATAGGAAATAATACTAAAATAGGAAAAAACACCAAGATATTCTCCAATGTAAGTATTTATCATGATACGGTCATAGGAAACGAGGTTACCATTCATGCCGGGGCGGTAATTGGAGCTGACGGTTTTGGTTTTGCTCCGGGAAAATCACATTACAAAAAAGTTCCGCAAATCGGAAATGTTATCATAGAAGATTATGTAGAAATCGGAGCTAATACTTCAATTGACCGCGCTACCTTAGGTTCTACCATAATTGGAAAAGGAGTGAAATTGGATAATTTTATTCAAGTGGCTCACAACGTAGAAATCGGAGAAAATACGGTAATTGCTGCACATACGGGAATTTCCGGCTCTTGTAAGATTGGAAAAAATTGTATGATTGGCGGACAAGTAGGGATCGCCGGTCATCTAAAAATCGGAGATAATGTAAAAATAGGGGCGCAATCGGGAATTTCAAAAGATATAAAAGACGGAGAAATTGTTATCGGATCTCCTGCTCTACCTTACAGAAACTTTAAGAAATCCAGTATTTTATTTAAAAACTTGAGTGATCTACATGACAGAATTACGCAATTGGAAAAAAAATTAAAAGAAAAATCTGATCAAAATGGCTAAGCAAAAAACATTAAAAAAGCCTGTATCCATTGAAGGAGTGGGATTACATACGGGAAAAAAAGTAAAAATGACCTTTTACCCCGAAGCTGAAAACTACGGTTTTAAATTTGTCCGAACAGATTTGGAAGGAAAACCCGAAATTGAAGCCAGTGCCCGCTTTGTTACCAAAACCCAACGCGGAACGGTTTTGGAAAAAAACGGTGTGCAAATTCACACCACCGAACACGTTTTGGCTGCACTTACCGGCATGGATATAGACAATTGTAAAATTGAATTAGATGCAGAAGAACCTCCGATTATGGACGGTTCCGCTAAGTTTTTTGTTGAAATGATAGAAGAAGCCGGCATAGAAGAACAAGAAAAAGAGCGTGAAGAATATATTGTAAAAAACATTATCACTTATGTTGATCCCGAAACCGAAAGTGAAATTTTAATTATGCCTTCGGATAAATTTGAGATTACAACTATGGTAGATTTCGGGACAAAAGTTTTGGGAACACAAAATGCGTATTTGAAAGATTTAAAAGATTTTAAAAAAGAAATTGCACCGGCAAGAACTTTTAGTTTCTTGCATGAATTGGAATTTCTATTAAAAAGTGGATTGATTAAAGGTGGAGATTTAAGCAGTGCTATTGTATTTGTTGATAAAGACATATCTGATGAAACCAAAGATTTGCTAAAAGATTACTTTAAAGAAGAAGACTTTGAAATAAAACCCAACGGCATTCTAAACAATTTAACCTTACAATGGCCTAATGAAGCCGCACGTCATAAATTATTAGACGTAATTGGTGATTTGGCATTGATAGGGACAAAAATCAGAGGAAAAGTAATTGCCAACAAACCCGGACATAAAGTCAATACGCAGTTTGCCAAAAAGCTTCAAAAAATTATTAAAAATGAAAAACGCAATAAAGTTCCGAATTTCGATTTGAATCAACCGCCTTTGATGAATATTGAACAAATTATGAAACTTTTACCTCATCGACCTCCTTTTCTTTTGATCGATAGAATATTGGAACTTTCAGATTCTCATGTAGTCGGAATGAAAAACGTATCAATGAACGAGCCTTATTTTGTCGGGCATTTCCCCGGATCTCCCGTTATGCCCGGCGTTTTACAAGTAGAAGCTATGGCACAAACCGGAGGAATATTGGTTTTATCATCGGTCCCTGATCCGGAAAACTACTTAACCTATTTTATGAAAATGGATAATGTGAAGTTTAAAAGAAAAGTTTTACCCGGAGATACTTTAATCTTTAAAGCAGAGCTTATCTCCCCTATCCGTAGAGGGATTTGTCATATGCAAGCTTATGCTTATGCTAACGGGCATTTGGTTGCAGAAGCAGAACTTATGGCACAAATCGTCAAAAAAGATAATGAAAAATAATAAAACTTATGAATCAACCTTTATCCTATATACATCCCGAAGCCAAAATTGCTAAAAATGTAGTGATTGAACCTTTTACGACAATCAGTAAAAATGTAGAAATCGGAGAAGGGACATGGATCGGACCCAATGTAACCATTATGGAAGGTGCACGTATTGGTAAAAACTGTAAAATATTTCCGGGGGCTGTCATTGCCGCAGAACCACAAGATTTAAAATTTGAAGGAGAAGAGAGTATAGCTATTATAGGTAATAATACTACTATTAGAGAAAATGTAACAGTTAATAGAGGTACAAAAGCCAGTGGAAAAACAATAGTAGGAAATCATTGTTTATTAATGGCAAACGCACATGTAGCTCATGATTGTATTGTGGGAGACCGTGCAATACTAGTAAATAATGTTGCGTTAGCAGGACATGTGGAAATTGGAGAATGGGCAATTTTAGGCGGTTTATCTGCCGTTCATCAATTTGTGAAAATAGGAAGACACGTAATGATTTCTGGTGGAACACTTGTAAGAAAAAATGTCCCCCCTTTTGTTAAGGCAGCCAAAGAACCTATACAATTTATAGGAGTAAATTCTATAGGGTTGAGACGTAGAGGTTTCAGTAATGAAAAAATCAATGAAATCCAAAACATATATCGTGTGTTTTTCCAACAATTTAATAATATCTCCAAAGCCTTGGAATTTGTTGAAGCGGAATTACCCGCAAGTATAGAACGAGACGAAATTTTGGAATTCATCAAAAACTCGCCCAGAGGAATTATCAAGGGCATTAGAAATGATAATTAATAAAAAAATATATTATGGCAACAACTTCTGATATTAAAAAAGGATTATGTATCAATCATAATAATGATATTTACAAAATCATTGAATTTTTACACGTAAAACCCGGAAAAGGACCGGCTTTTGTAAGAACAAAACTCAAAAGTCTAACCAACGGAAAAATTATTGACAATACTTTCTCGGCAGGTCATAAGATTGATGTGGTTAGGGTGGAAACAAGAAAATATCAATATCTATACAATGATGGAGATAATTACTATTTTATGGATGAAGAAACTTATGAACAAATTCATTTACCCAAAGATATGATTGACGCTCCCCAATTTTTAAAAGAAGGAGAAATAGTAACTATAATTGTCAAAGCTGAGGACGAAACCCCTTTGACTATGGATATGCCTTCAACTGTAATTATGGAAGTTACACATACTGAACCCGGAGTAAAAGGAAATACTGCAACGAATGCCACTAAACCGGCAACAGTAGAATCAGGAGCAGAAGTAAGGGTTCCATTATTTGTAAATGAAGGAGATAAAATAAAAATCAATACCGAAACAGGTGAGTATTTGGAAAGAGTTAAAGAATAATAAAAAAATAATAAAAATCATATTTTAAAACGTAAAATAATTGTTATTTTACCCAAAAATTTTAATCAAATGAGTGTACTAATCAATAAAGATTCAAAAGTAATAGTTCAAGGATTTACCGGTGGTGAAGGAACTTTTCACGCCCAACAGATGATAGACTACGGAACTAATGTTGTAGGAGGTGTTACCCCTGGAAAAGGTGGACAAGAACATCTTGGCAAGCCTGTTTTTAACACGGTAAAAGAAGCTGTTGAAAAAACCGATGCCGATACCTCGATTATTTTTGTTCCGCCGGCATTTGCAGCAGATGCAATTAAAGAAGCAGCCGAAGCCGGAATAAAAACAATTATTGCCATTACTGAAGGTATTCCAGTAGCGGATATGGTAAAAGTTATGGACTATATTAAAGATAAAAATGTTCGTTTAATTGGTCCTAACTGTCCGGGCGTTATTACCCCCGGTGAAGCCAAAGTAGGTATTATGCCCGGATTTGTTTTTAAGAAAGGAAAAATCGGTTTGGTATCCAAATCGGGAACATTAACTTACGAAGCAGCAGACCAAATAGCCAAACAAGGATTGGGAATCACAACTGCTATTGGAATTGGAGGAGATCCGATAATCGGAACTACTACCAAAGATGCTGTTGAAATGTTTATGAATGATCCCGAAACCGAAGCCATTGTAATGATTGGAGAAATCGGGGGCAACTTAGAAGCCGAAGCTGCAAAATACATCAAAGAAACAGGGAATAAAAAACCTGTTGTAGCTTTCATCGCCGGACAAACCGCACCTAAAGGTAGAACTATGGGGCATGCAGGAGCAATAGTAGGTGGAAAAAATGATACGGCACAAGCTAAAATGGAGATTTTGAAAGAACATGGAATTCATGTTGTGAAATCACCCGCCGAAATCGGTAAAAAAGTTGCCGAAGTTGTAAAAAAATAAATAAACATTATCAAATTTATTTGCTGCCCAAAACAAAAAATTTTGTTTTGGGCAGTCTTTTTATTAAATAATTTTTATTTTACCCAAAAAAGCACGATTTTTGTTGTTGATATTTATATATGGCAAAAAAAACAAACAAAAACAAAACTTTCAAAACATCCATACGTAGCAAACTGACTATAAGCGAACGAAACCGTTTGATTGCCGGTAGTTTGCTTATTTTCATAGCTTTTATATTATTAATTGCTCAAATATCTTTCTTTTTTCATTGGAAATTTGATCAAAGCAATTTAAGTTTAAGTCTCGACGGTGAACCTGCCAAAAATTGGATAGGAAAAACAGGTGCCATCATTGGAAATACTTTGGTATATAAAGGTTTTGGAATTTCCTCATTAATAATTGCTTGGTTGTTTTTTGTTACCGGAGCATATTTAATCTCTAAAAAAAAATGGATTAAATATGTTAAACGATGGATAGAAGGAATTATTTTTATGTATGCCGGTAGTTTTTTAGTGGCAATGATTTATCCCGATAATTACTTGTGGAGTGGATTGTTTGGAAAAGAAATTGCTCATTTTGCCAAAATTTTATTAGGAGATATAGGAGCAATATTATTGCTTATCTTTATTTTATTTTTGATAATTACCGTTAAGTTCGGTTTGGAAACTCAACATTTCGGTAAATTACTCGAAAAATTAAGAAATGTAAAACCCGATTTTAAATCTAAAAATATACAGCCGGCGGAAGAGAAAAAAGAACTTATCAATACGCAAACAATAGGTATTTTACAAGAAGAAGAGCCTATAACAAATGATGATATCTCTATAAATATTCAATCCAATACAGAAGAAGATACCGTTGAACCCGAAAATACATCTCTTGATAAATCAAAGAAAAAAGAAAACCTTGATGAAAAAGATATGCATATTGAAATTGCCGAAGAAGAAGAAATTGTTGAAAAAGCACAAACTTTGGTAAATAAATTCGGTGCCTTTGACCCGAAATTAGACTTGTCGGAATATCAATATCCTACTTTTGATTTATTGAAAGATTACGGAGCTTTGGATATTACATACAATGAAAAAGAACTCAAACGAAACAAAGATAAAATCGTAAAAACCTTATTGGATTTTAAAATAAAAATTTCCAAAATAGATGTAGTAGTCGGTCCTTCGGTAACTTTATACGAAATCATTCCCGAAGCCGGTATTCGTATTTCCAAAATCAAAAATTTGGAAGATGATATTGCTATGGCACTTTCGGCATTGGGAATACGTATCATCGCACCGATGCCGGGCAAAGGCACCATAGGTATTGAAGTACCTAATAAAATAAGAAAAATTGTTCCCATACGTTCGGTATTACAATCCAAACGATTTCAAGAAGCCGAAATGGAGCTTCCGATTGCTATTGGAAAAAACATATCCAATCAGACTTTCGTTTTTGACCTGACCAAAATGCCACACGTTTTGGTAGCCGGAGCCACCGGACAAGGAAAATCGGTAGGAATTAATGCTATACTTACCTCGTTATTATACAAAAAACATCCGGCTGAACTTAAATTTGTATTGGTCGATCCCAAGAAAGTTGAACTGACTTTGTATAATAAAATCGAACGTCATTTTCTTGCCAAATTACCCG
>JALSPZ010000354.1 GCA_026985675.1 Flavobacteriales bacterium | reverse complement strand
TATTAAATTACCCCGTTAGTTTAAGAAAAATTAGTTTGTATCTCACGCACTTATTGAATTTTTGCTTCTATTCTTTTATCGAACTCACGTTAAATTAATTAGGCAATATTTACCTAAAAAACTGATTTTAATACTATAATATAGATATAATGCAAATTATCAACAAGTTAAACAATAGACCAAGAAAATTATTAAATTTTAAAACTCCTAATGAAGTTTTTTTAATAATTTTATTAAAACAAATGTCGCACTTATTACTTGAACCTACATTGTATTAATTAAAAAATCCGTTTAAAAAAAATAGTGAAAAAAAACTTAAATTTGCAACTTAAAACTATTGAAGAATGAATAATTTTATAGAAGAACTCAAATGGCGCGGGTTATTACACGATATGATGCCCGGGACCGAAGAACTTTTAAAAGAAAAAAAAGTAACCGGTTATATCGGTTTTGATCCGACAGCCGACAGCTTACATATCGGAAGTTTGGTGCCTATCTTAATTTTGATGCATTTTCAACGGGCGGGACACAAACCTGTGGCTTTGGTTGGAGGTGCTACCGGTATGATTGGGGACCCTTCGGGAAAATCCAAAGAAAGAAATCTTTTGGATGAAGAAACTTTGCTTAAGAACGTTGAAGCTATAAAAAAACAATTAGCCAAATTTATAGATTTTAAAGCAAAAGATAATCCTGCCGTATTAGTAAATAATTATGATTGGTTCAAAAATATCTCTCTTATTGATTTTGTCCGGAATATTGGAAAACATATTACGGTTAATTATATGATGGCAAAAGATTCCGTAAAAAAACGTTTAAATCCCGAAAATGATGACCAAGCGGGAATGTCTTTTACGGAGTTTACATATCAACTTTTTCAAGGATATGATTTTCTCCATTTATATAAAACTATGGATTGCCAATTGCAAATGGGGGGGTCGGATCAATGGGGAAATATGACCACCGGAGCCGAATTAATCAGAAGAGTGGAAGGAGGAAAAGCCTATGCCTTGACAGTTCCGCTCATTACCAAAGCTGATGGAGGCAAATTCGGCAAGACCGAGCAAGGAAATATATGGTTGGATGCCAAATATACTTCGCCTTACCGTTTTTATCAATTTTGGATCAATACCAGCGATGAAGATGCGGAAAAATATGTCAAAATTTTTACCTTTTTGGATAAAGAAATTATTGAAAAGTTGATTGCCGAACACAAAGAAGCACCGCATTACAGAGTGCTTCAAAAAAAATTAGCCGAAGAAGTAACCCGTATGGTACACGGAGATGAAAATTTGAAAAAAGCCATCGAAGCTAGCACTATTTTATTTGGAAAGACTACGGCAGAAGCTTTGAAAAATCTTGATGAACAAACCTTTTTGGATGTTTTTGAAGGAGTACCACAAGGAACTATTGCAAAAGAGAAAATAATGACCGGAGTGGAAATAGCCAATTTGCTCACCGAAAGTGGATTTTTACAATCTGGAAATGAAGCCAGAAGAGCCTTGAAAGAAAATTCCGTTTCCGTAAACAAAGAAAAAGTAACAGCTGACAAAATTGTAAATACCACTGATCTTATCAATGATAAATATATTTTATTGCAAAGAGGCAAGAAAAAATATTTTATTTTAAAATTGGATGCATAATCCTTTTAAATCGAAAATTTACTATTTGCAAGATAATGCCATCAAGTGAATTTTATAAGTATGCGAATAATCCTGAAAAATTGGGAAGTATTGATATGTCAAACCGGGTGATTTTGTAAGCTTGTGAAAAATCCCAAATAACTTAGAAGTATAGAGATATATATCAAATAGTGGATCTTTCCACTGTTAATCTAAAACAATGCCGCCACTAATAAATAAGTGCACAAGAAGACTATATTAAGACGAAATATGTAAAAATTTAAACATTTTTTAAAAAAGAATAAAATAACAAAGTTTTTCCAATTTTTTGGCTTTTACAAAATTTAATAGCCTATCTTTGCCCGAAATTAAATGGGAAGTTGGTCATAAAGTTAATAGGGAATTTTTAACAAAACATGTTCAGCTACAAATACAAAGTGTATTTCCCCTATTTTCAAAAAAAACAAAAAATATGACAACTTTTAAACAAATGGGTTTAACACCCGAAATTCTTAATGCCTTGAACGATTTGGGATTTACCAACCCCACACCCATTCAAGAAAAATCAATACCATTACTTTTGCAATCAGACAAAGATTTGATGGCGTTAGCACAAACCGGAACCGGAAAAACCGCCGCTTTTGGTATCCCGCTTATCGAAAAAATAGAGGTAAACAATAAATATACCCAAGCCTTAATCATTGCCCCGACCAGAGAATTGGCTTTACAAATCACCGATGATTTAAAACAATTTTCAAAATACATCAAAGGATTGAATATCGTTACGGTTTACGGAGGTTCCAGTATTGAAAATCAAATCAAACAACTCAAAAAAGGAGCGCAAATCGTAGTGGCAACTCCCGGGAGAGCAAAAGATTTAATCAACCGGAGAAAACTTCAATTGGACATGGTCAAAATTGTAGTATTGGATGAAGCCGACGAAATGTTGACCATGGGTTTCAAAGAAGATTTGGATGCCATTTTACAAGCTACCCCGAAAGACAAACAAGTTTTGTTGTTTTCGGCGACTATGTCTGGTGAAGTGGAAAAAATTTCCAAAAACTATATGCAGAATGCCGCTAAAATTTCGGTAGCGGACATCAACAAAGGAGCAGACACTGTAGAACATATTTATTATATGGTGCATGCCAAAGACCGTTATGAAGTTTTGAAACGCATCGCTGACAGCAATCCCGATATTTATGGAATTGTTTTTACCAGAACCCGACGCGAAGCCAAAGAAGTAGCAAGCAAACTGATGCACGACAGTTACAATGCAGATGCTTTGCATGGCGATTTATCACAAGCCCAACGCGACGAAGTAATGAAAAAATTCCGAAAAAAACAATTGCAATTGCTCGTAGCAACCGATGTAGCCGCCCGTGGAATTGACGTAAACGATTTGACCCACGTAATCAACTACAACCTCCCCGACCAAACCGAATATTACACCCACAGAAGCGGTAGAACCGGTAGAGCGGGAAAAACCGGAACTTCCATTGCCATTATCCACAGCAGAGAAAAAGGAAAACTGAAAGAAATTGAAAAAAAATCGGGGATAAAATTCCGATATCAATTGGTGCCTAACGGAGAAGAAATATGTTTGCGTCAGGTATTGGCTTTGAGCAATAAAATTGTCAATACGCAAGTGGATGATGCACAAATAGAGCCTTTTTTGGATGATATTTATAAAAAATTTGAAAATCTATCCCGTGAAGATTTAATCAAGCGCTTTGTATCCACCGAATTTAATCGTTTTTTGAATTATTATAAAAATTCAAGAGATATCAACATCAACGAAGAAAAGCGGGAAAGAAAAAGAGATAGAAAAAGAAACGGCAATCTTACGCGTATGTTTCTAAATGTAGGAAAAAAAGAAAAATTAACTCCCTTACGATTAATTGGGATTATTAATAATGCCTTAGACAGCAATAATGCCGAAATCGGAGCAATAGAAATATTGAAAAATTTCTCGTTTTTTGAAATAGAACCCCAAGCAGCCGAAAAACTCTTAACCGCCATAAAAAGCCAAACTTTTGAAGGACGAAAATTATCGGTGGAAGTTGCTAATGCGAAGCCGGTTATTGAAAAAAATCGCAATAAAAGACAAAAGAAAATCAGGAAAAGATTTTAGAATCTAATTTCAGCTCCGAGTTTGACATATCTACCAAATACTTTTTCAGTATTCGACGATAGATAAAGTGGAGATTGAAATTGGGTAAAAAAATCTCGTTGATTGAATATATTGGAAAATTCAACGAAAAAGTTCATTTTTTTATAAAAAAAGTCAATTTGTGTAGATAAATTATTAAAATTTCCTTGCGATAAACCATCAAACATAACGTTTCGATAAGTTGATTTAAAAAATATTTCTTTATGCACCAACTCATAAGTTAAGGATATTTTGTTGGAAAACATATTTTGACTTTTGTCTTTATTAAAATCAAAATATGAAAATTTTGAATAAATAAAATAATTTAATTTATGGCTTTTTTTATTGGATTTTATTTTTAATCCCAACAAATAAATATAGCTCTCCGTATCATAAATATTTCCTTGAAATATATTTTTGTTGTTATAATAAACTAATTCGGGTTCTAAAATAATCTGTAACTTTTGCTTGCTGTAACTTTTTTTAATAACATTTGATAATAAATAATATTTAGATTTTAGTGGATAGGTTTGTTTATGAACAAAAACTCCTTGATTTTCCATTTTAAATTTATTATGCGTAATACCCGATAAAAAAGCTGTTGTAAATTTAATACCGCTACCCAATTCGTAATTAATGGAAGATTCAAAAGTTTGTTCTTTATTAAGACCCAAATCATTATTCGGGATCATAATGGTTTGAAAATCCAAGATTTTTTTAGCTAAAATATAATTTATCATAGGAAAAAAACTATATTTTCTCGTGAAATTGATATTCAGATTTGAAAATTCATCAAAATTTAAGGTCATACCTATATCAAATCCCTGTTGAATATATTTTTTGGTATGAAAAGGAATGTCAAATAGAGAGAGAATAGCATTTCCATGCAAAAACAAGAATTTGTAAAAAAAGGAAGAAGATAAATTTAATGATTGTTTTTTGTAAATATATTCAGCTAAATTTTGATTAAAATCGTTTATAATTGTATGTGTATCAAGATTTAATGCATCTTGCGAATAAATAAATTTTTGAAATAGTCTATTATAACTCAATGAAAAATTACCTGTATTTGTATTGTAATTAAAACCGGTTGCAAAAACCAAACTTTTATATTTGGAATATCCTATTTGATTGTATTGATAAGTATTATTATTTAAAATATCCTTTATGGATAAAGCCAGCTCATCCATATCATGATTTAAATCAATATTTTCGCCGTTTAAGATTTCATAACCGGAAGATTTTAAATAAAAACCTATTTTGTCGTTAAATCTCTGTTCAAATGAAGTATTTATATACCACTTGTTTTGATTGGTATTGTTTTTTAAATAAATAAATCTGTTTTCAATATTGTTATCGTTTGAAGTGTTATTATCGTTGTAAACATAATTGCCGTTTAATTTGAATTTAGTATTTTCATCATCAAATCTTACCTCAATTTTATTTTTGGAAGTTCCTTGTTTTAAAAACTTATCATTATAAAAAAACAAATTATAATTTTCAGGTATATACTCTTGTTTAATATATGAATTTTGGGTAATTTCATTTAAAAAATTAAAGGTTCCGAAAAAAATCATCCATTTCTTGGACAAATCTACTCTTCCGGTTAAACCCAATACGGAAAAACGACTATTTGTATAGTTTCTAAAACCATAAATTTCTTCTTGAAATTGTTCTTTTTGCATAAGTTCGTTAAAATCTGCCGGTCTGTCAAATAGTTTTTGAAATGCTTCTTCACCAATATTTCTAATGTTTTTTAATGAAATGGTTTTGTGTCCGAAATTATCATGCTCGGCAAAAAATTGTAACTTAATTTTTTTATCTAAATAAAATACATTTGTATATCCACCCGGTGCCAATTTATCCAAATATCCTAGTGTCGCTCGTAATTTTCCGAAATAAGGTTGTTTTAGATTTTTTTTGAGTTTTATATCCAACACAATCAATTTGTCAGAACTCAATAAACTTTCTTTGAGTTTTTGGTCTTTTTCATCAAATCGAACTTCTATCTTATCTATTTTTTTCGGGTCTATATTTTTAGTTATTACTGCTGCTCCGGCATCTGAAATTTCTTGTCCGTTAATCAATACTTTATTTACTTGCTTGCCTTTTACTTTTATTTCTCCATTTTCTGTGATTTCAATATCCTCCATTTTCTTCAAAACATCCTCTAAACTTTTATCATTAGTATTTGAAAAAGATTTTACATTATAAATAATGGTATCTTTTTTTACAATCATTGGTTTTTGAACAGTAATAACCACTTCATCCAATTTATCGGATTTAAGTGGCAA
>JALSPZ010000353.1 GCA_026985675.1 Flavobacteriales bacterium | reverse complement strand
CCGGGGGAACATAAGCAACAGTTCCTGCTTCATTTTGAATTCCTATAACTGCATTTCCGTTATTCCAACTTGAACAAGTGTCTTTATAATCAATTTGAACATCAATCACATTCGTATTTTCATATAATACTATACGTTGAGTAGTGTGAAGATTAGTGCAAGAATATTGAGCCACATTATCATAAGCAATAACAAATTTTCTTTGGGGTGCATGTCCGGATACATAATATTTAATAGTTCCTCCGTAAGTTACATCTACGTCATGATATGCTCCAAAAATTGTATTTCTAAACAAGTTGGTGCTGGGTAAAGCGTCATTAAATTGCCATTCACAATATCCGTTGGGTGTTTGATCCTGAGGAGTTGTTCTGTTTAAATCAAAACTTACTATCCCATTTGCTCCAACTATTATATAATTGTATGGTTGTCCAAAAAAATAAAATGTAAATGGTAATGTAATTGCACTAGACCAGATATCGTCTATATTGATGGTAGTTGGTGTTATATTACCTTCGGGAGGTAGGGGACAAGGTAAATCTTGTTGAACGATATAAGTATCGGTATTCATTCCTAATCCGGGAGCTACCTGAGCGTGTAGGGTGGTACAATTGTTATTACAATCTACCGTTACATCGGGACCTGCATCCAGTTGATCACAAAACTGTGCATTAATTTTTACAAATGAAAATAATAAAAATATTATTAAGCTAGTTTTTCTCATTTTTTACTTATTTTTGTTGCAATGATTTTATCAAAATTTAATTTTGAATTGAATAAAACAAATTCAAATTTATATAGTTTTTTAAAGAATACTTTGTAAAAAAATATATAATTTGTTTTTTTTAAATAATTCTCAATAAATATGAAGTTTTATTACGATATCAATAATTTTATGGAAGCTGGTTGTGATGAAGCCGGTAGGGGTAGTTTATCGGGGCCGGTAGTTGCCGCAGCAGTGATTTTTGAAAAAAATTATCGTAATAAATGGATCAATGACAGTAAGCAGTTGAATGAAAAACAAAGAATGGAATTGAGAGAAATTATTGAAAAAGAAGCATTGAGCTGGTCTGTTGCTTTTGTTGATGAACAAGTCATTGATAAAATAAATATTCTTAATGCTTCAATTTTAGCGATGCATAAAGCTTTGGATGGTTTGACGTTGCAGCCGGATTTTATTTTGGTGGACGGAAATAGATTTAAGCCCTATAAAAATATTAATTTTCAAACCGTGATAGGTGGAGATGCAAAATATTTAAGTATTGCCGCAGCTTCAATTTTAGCCAAAACCCATAGAGATGAATATATGATAAAGCTACATAATGAATTTCCGCAATACGATTGGATAAACAATAAAGGGTATCCTACATTTAAACATAGAGAGGCATTAAGAAAATACGGGATTACTCCTTATCATCGAAAAACTTATAATTTAATTCCACCTATCCAAACAAAATTGGATTTATAAAAGATTCAATTTTTTTGTTTAATTTCGTTTTTTAGGAATCAAGACGTAGAATGAAAAAATTTTTCTTACTTTTTTTAATAGTTTTTATCGCTCATATTAATGATTCGCAGGCTCAAAACAGAAAAAAAAGATTGGAAGCCAAGCGGTTGGAATTGCAGCGAGAAATTGCTCAAATAAATAACCAATTACAAAAAGTAAAACGTACCCGACAAAATGCACTGGAAATTTTAAATCAAATCAATAGAAAAATCAGTATTAGAAAGCAATTGATTAGTAGTTTGCGAAAGGAAATTAATTTATTATCACAAAAAATCAATGCTACCTATAAGCAAATTTTGGATTTGGAAAAAGAATTGAAGTTGTTGAAAAAAAACTATGCCGAAATGGTTCGGCAATCATACAAAAGCCGTTCGCGCAACAGTAAAATTTATTTTCTATTGTCTGCGGAGGATTTTCAACAAGCTTTTAAGCGTATGCAATATCTAAAACAGTATGCCAATTATAGAAAAAATCAAGTCAAAGAAATTGAGCAGAAAAAGAAAGAACTTGAACAATTGAAAAAGGAACTGGAAGCATCTAAAAAACAAAAACAAGATCTTTTCGGGACTTATAAAAAAGAACAAGACCTGATTGTGCAAGAACAAAAAACACAGCAGAAGGAAATAGAAAAAATTAAGAAAAAAAGTGTATTTTACATCGCCCAAATCAGAAAAAAAGAAAGAGAAAAAAGGAAAATAGATATATTGATCGAGGCGGAAATCAAAAAAGCAATTATGCGTTCCAACCGTAACCGAAATGTAAAAGGAATAAAATATACCACTTCAAAGTCTAAATTTTTTATGACTCCCGATGCCAAAAAACTTGCAAATGAATTTTCAAAAAACCGTGGTTTGCTTCCTTGGCCTGTAAAAAAAGCTTATATTTCCAGGCATTATGGAAGTCAGCAACATGAAATATATAAAAATGTTAAAGTAATTAATTCCGGTATTAATTTAGCTACTGAAAAAAATTCAAAAGTTTATGCTGTATTTAAAGGAAAAGTATTGCAAATTCAGATTATACCAGGCGGTAATACTACGGTCTATATTAAACATGGAAACTATTTGAGTATTTATCAAAATTTAAAAAAAGTTTTTGTAAAACCCGGAGATGTTGTAAAGACCAAACAAGCAATAGGTCTTGTTGCAACCGATCCTACAACTGGAAAAACAGAACTAAAATTTCTTATTTATAAAAATCTTAAAAAACTAAATCCCGAAAATTGGCTAATGAAAAAATAATTTTTGCCATTTTTCTCTACAAATTAGAATAGAAAATAAAATAAAAACATTTAAAATCAAAATAATTCGTAATTATTGAATTTTGTTTAAAAAAACTATTTTTTTCACTTGCTTTGTTGAAAAAAAAATATATTTTTGGCATTAAAATAAATATACTTTAAATAATAAAAATTCTACTAATGGAAAATAAATATCAAGAACAAATTGATAGCTTTATGGAATATGCCAAGATGCGTAATCCTAATGAGCCGGAATTTTTACAAGCTGTAAAAGAAGTAGCAGAGGCGGTTATACCTTTTATAGCGGAAAATCCAAAATATCAAGGCAAAAAACTTTTGGAAAGAATGATTGAGCCCGAAAGGACTATATCGTTTAGAGTGCCTTGGGTTGATGACAAAGGCGAAATACAAGTAAATCGCGGATACAGAATTCAATTTAATTCCGCTATTGGACCTTACAAAGGAGGTTTGCGTTTTCATCCTACCGTAAATCAAAGTATTTTGAAATTTTTAGGTTTTGAACAAATTTTCAAAAATGCTTTGACAACTTTGCCTATGGGTGGAGGAAAAGGCGGATCGGATTTTAACCCCAAAGGAAAATCAGATGCGGAAGTTATGCGTTTCGCACAAGCTTTTATGAGTGAATTGTTTAGACACATTGGTCCTAATGTAGATGTGCCTGCCGGTGATATCGGCGTAGGAGGTCGTGAAATAGGTTATTTGTTCGGACAATATAAAAAATTGAAAAATGAGTTTTCGGGAGTGCTAACCGGCAAAGGCTTGGCTTTCGGTGGTTCATTGATACGTCCGGAAGCTACCGGGTTCGGTGTTGTTTATTTTGCCGAAGAAATGCTCAAAACCATTGGTGAAGATATTAAAGGCAAAAAAATTGCCGTTTCAGGTTTTGGAAATGTAGCTTGGGGAGCTATAACCAAAGCAACACAATTGGGGGCAAAAGTAGTTACCATTTCCGGGCCCGATGGATATATTTATGATCCAGAAGGAATTTCCGGTAGAAAAATTGACTATTTACTTCGTTTGCGTGCTACTAATAACGATATTGTTGCACCTTATGCCGATCAATTCCCCGAAGCTACTTTCTATCCGGGAAAAAAACCTTGGGAACAAAATGTAGATATTGCTATGCCCTGTGCTACACAAAACGAATTAAATGAATCCGACGCTACACAATTGATTAAAAATAATGTATTAGCTGTTGTTGAAGGAGCAAATATGCCTTCTACTCCGGAAGCTATCAAAATTTTTAAAGCGGCAAAAATATTGTATTCGCCAGGAAAAGCTTCAAATGCCGGCGGAGTTGCCGTTTCGGGTTTGGAAATGAGTCAAAATTCAATGCGTTTCAATTGGACAAGCGAAGAAGTGGATAAAAAATTACGAGAAATCATGAAAAATATTCATGAAAACACAGTAAAATATGGAAAACAACCCGACGGTTGGGTAGATTATGAAAGAGGTGCAAATGTTGCCGGCTTTGTTAAAGTTGCAGATGCTATGTTGGCACAAGGAGTTGTTTAATTGATAATTAAAAAGAATAAATTATTATTTTTAAAAAGTAACAAAATCTCCGGTTGATTGCCGGAGATTTTTTATTTTAGTGAAAATTATATTTTATGTTATCCAAAGGAAATATTTTACGAATAATTATGTGGCTTTTTTTTCTCATTGGCGGTGCTGTAATTTCAATACATTTTGATAAAATTTATTTTGATACGTGGTTTAATAGTTTGATTTTTCATCTCATAAGTTTTGTCATAGGTTATCTTCTACTGAAAATGGTTTTAAAAGGAGCAAGAAATACTGGAAGATTTCTATCTGATAACGGAAGGAAAGGAAATATTCCAAGACTACAAACAAATGTTTTGGTAACCGGTGGATTGTATAGCAAAATGCGTCATCCTATGCATCAGGCTTTGATATTTTTTCCTTTGTCCTTTGCTTTGTTGGTAGGAAGTCCTGTTTTTATATTTATAATAGCTCCAATAGAAATGCTATTGATGTTGATAATGATTAAATTGTGGGAAGAACCCGAAGCTATTAAAAAATTCGGAGACGATTATAAACAATATATGAAAAAAGTCCCCTTCTTTTGTTTTAGACCGGATTGTTTGGAAGAATTATTAAAATGATTTAATTAAATGGGCATGAAACTTTATATTAAATAGAACCTGTTAAAATTTTTATAAACTAAAATTTAAAATTATTTTATACGTTAAAACATTTAAACAATCTTTTTTATGGGTGATTATAAAATTTTATGGGTAGATGATGAAATTCAATTGCTCAAACCGCATATAATTTTTTTAGAGCAGAAAAATTATAAAGTAGTTACCGCCCAAAGTGGAGTAGAAGCTTTGGATGAAATCAAAAATAATGAATTTGATATTATTTTTCTGGACGAACAAATGCCAGGAATCGACGGTTTGGAAACATTGATGCGTATAAAAGCCGTTAAACCTCATATTCCGGTAGTTATGATTACCAAAAGTGAGGAGGAAAATATTATGGAGGAAGCTATCGGAAGACAAATTTCGGATTACATTATCAAACCTATAAACCCTCACCAAATTTTATTAAGTTTGAAAAAGATACTCAAACAAAAAACTTTGGTTTCGGAAAAGACCAATTTATCTTATCAACAAGAATTTCAGAGGATTTCCTTGGATATTTCTATGATATCAACAGCAGAAGAATGGAAAGATTTGTATAAAAGATTGATAAAATGGGAATTGAAATTGGATAGTTTGCAAGATAATCCTATGCAAGAAATTTTAGCAGGTCAAATGCAGGAAGCCAACCGGTCTTTTTATAAGTTTATCAAAAACAATTACGAGGATTGGTTTAGGAATTCTGATGAAGCTCCTTTGCTTTCCCATCGATTGATGAAAGAAAAAGTTTTTCCGACTATTGAAGGTTCTACTATTTTATTGATAATAGATAATCTGCGTTATGACCAATGGTTGGTGATTGCTCCATATATTTCCGAATATTATCATTTGGTTAATGAAGACTTATATTATTCCATTTTACCTACGGCTACGCAATATGCACGTAATAGTATTTTTGGTGGAATGATGCCGTCGGATTTAAAAAAACATTATCCACAATGGTGGAGGGACGACACGGATGAAGGTGGAAAAAATTTGTTTGAAAAAGATTTCTTAAAAGCTTTGATTGACCGATATCGTTTACCGATAAAATCCAATTATATCAAAATTCTTAATTATCAATTCGGACAAAAAATTATTCAACAATTTGCACGTTTAAAAAATTATGATTTAAACGTGATTGTTTATAATTTTGTAGATA
>JALSPZ010000352.1 GCA_026985675.1 Flavobacteriales bacterium | reverse complement strand
TGGCAACGATTTTTCCTGCATTGACCACTACGTGATGAATTTGTTCATTATTTTGAATGGCTTTATCGATTAAAGATAAAGTTTCGTCCATGCTCAAATTATGGATGCGTGTATTGAGCATTTTTATAAAAGGCATGTTAGTCCGGTTTATCATAAAACTCATCAGATAATAAACTCATGGCATAAAACATCCATGCTTGTGTCCAGCGAATATACGGAATTTTGTTGGTATAAAATTTGTTTTTTTGATAAAAGAAATATCCTTTTTTGCTTTGCATATTTTTTATCGTCCAAATTAAAACTTTCTTAACCAAAGACTCATTTTCACGAAGCTTGTTCATTTTGTTAAGCGTAACTATCAATTGTGCCGGTGCGTGCACATCCACGGGGTATATTTTGTCGTTATAATATTTGGGGATTCCTTCCGCCGTAAAAAAGTTATTCAGGTAATAATCCAAACCTTTTTTTAGGTGATTTTCAAAACTTTTATCTCCCGAAATATCTTGATAAACTTGCATGGCTTCCAGATTATATCCGGTATGAAAGCTATCGATCCATTGGTGAAAAGGCAAAGTTCCATAAGCCCAAGCCCCGTTTTTTTGCTGATTTTTTGCGGTATAATTCACTATTTTTCGAGCTTCTTCCAAAAGGTATTTTTCCTTTGTTCGCTCATAAATCAAGCAAAGGGTTTTGGCACCCAGAAGTCCCGCATTGAACACTTGGGTTTTGTCCAACGGAGAATAAGATAAGGTATAATCTCCGTCTTTATCAAAACTTTTGTTTAGGTCGTTTAAGATAAATTCCTTGGCGGAAACAGCGGTTTGTAAAAGTTTCTCGTCTTTCAACAAATCATAAGCCGACAAAAGGGCTTCTACAATAAAACTTGTAGCTACAACCGTCGGCGTAAATTTCGGTTGAAAAAATGCGCGTGCTTGCCAATCGAAATGATATCCCCAACAGGCACCGGAATATCCTTCGGATTGTAATAGCAAGATTTTATCCGATAGAAATTTTATTTTTTCCAAATATTCCGCTTTCGGATTTTTGTTATACAGATTGATATATCCCAAAAGAAAAAGTCCCAAACCTTTGGGGTTATAATCTTTTTTTATCCCGACCAATGGACGAAAATTTATCGGACTTCTTTTGAAAAACTGCAACCATGCCAAACGAACCCACTTATTATTTTTCAGTAGCGGAACGGATTGAAACAAACGGGAATTTAAGCCATCGAAAGGGTCGTAGCCTTTGAACGATTCGTTCCCAACATAATATTTCAAGCGACTTAAAGCATCTTTGAATTTTTCTTTCGTTTTAAAACTTTTTCTATGCATCATTAATATTATAAAGTTTTAAAGTTTAGAAATTAGGGTTAATAATTTCCCATTGGAAAGACGTTCCAATTCTTTCACTTCTTTTATTATCACTTTCATTTCAGGATGAAATCTATCCCTAAAATAATCTAAAAATTTATTTTTAATTACTTCGTCCATTGGAGCTTTACGAGGAATAATACGAATTTCGACTGCATCGGTAGTGTCTTGATAGTATTGTAGCCCGTCGACTAATTCAAATAAATCGCCGTGTAGATTTAACGAAGTAACTGACACGGTAGTTCCATCGGGTTGAATTATAATTTGTCCTTTACGTCCTTTGATATCCTTCAATATTCTTTTGGGTTGAACTTGTTTATATTCGGATACATCACCCGTTCTATACCGAATTAACGGCATTCCATAATTATCATATCCGGTGGCAACAATTTCTCCTTCACGTCCGGGTTCATTAATTACATTTCCTTTATTATCTATCAGCTCCAAATAACCGTAACTTTCCATAATTTCATAAGCGCCCGATCCATCCCAATCAATAGCAAAAACCAATTGCTCACTCATTCCGTAAATACAAGTAACAGGTAATTTCAATCGATTTATCAGCAATTGTCTTTGAGTATCGGTAAATCTTTCGGAACTCAGGAATACGCCGTTTATAAAAGATAAATCTTTTCCTTTTTCGGATAAATGTTTAAAAAATAAAAAAGCCAAATTGGGGTAAGATTGAAAATATTTTATATTATATTTTCTCATGGTTTCATAGATGAAATCAAAGTATTTTTCTTCGGTTCTGTAAGCATCGAAAACCAATTCATTGCGAAAGATATTCAAACGCATTTTTTCATTTGGGTCTAATCTATGATTACGTAAGACGGCACGGATATGATTTTTATACCCTCTGTATGCCCAAGCATGAAAAACATAAGCCCATTCCTTAAAAAACCGATTCTTTGGCAAATAAAATACTGATGGCTCTCCGGTTGAACCTCCTGTAGAAATTAATTCATAATCCTTTTCATTAAATTTCGAAGACAACAATTTGTGCCGATTTTCTCTCAAATCTTCTTTAGTAAGGAAACCTATTTTTTCTTCAAATTCTTCTTTGGAATAAACCGGTTTATTTCCATATTTTTCTCGATAAAACGGGACATTGGTAATTGCAAAATTTACTATATTTAAAAGTGATTTTTCGGCGGCAGGGTTGTTAATATTTTCTTGGTATTTTCTTATTTTTTTTTTTTAAATTAACTTGTTTGGAATAAGTTTTTTAACTAAAATTGCTAAATTTATATTACTTGAAACTAATTGTTCAAATTTTTGTGCAAACAAAATTATAACGTTAAATATTTTCATAATTTATTTTTTACAAATTTTCTTTTGAATTAGTTTCTTATACAAATTTAATAATTGCAAATGATAGGTTGTCTCCTGTTTTGT
Source organism: Flavobacteriales bacterium (assembly GCA_026985675.1). Taxonomy (GTDB): domain Bacteria; phylum Bacteroidota; class Bacteroidia; order Flavobacteriales; family Flavobacteriaceae; genus JALSPZ01. The sequence continues at coordinate 3,317 of JALSPZ010000352.1, read as the reverse complement.
TTTCAAAATATCTGCTTTTGATGTATTCAACACATAGAAAATTTTGTGTTCCATATCTTCAAAATCATTATTTTTAAAAAGGATTGTTCCCTCAGGACGTTTACAAACATCAGAAGCAATAGCAGGCACACCCATCTCCATACTCTCTTGTATAGAGATACCATAGCCGTCTTCTTGATTTGGTCGTAATAAAACAAAAGCATTATTGATATAATCAACCAATTGTTTTTCGTAAAGGATTGTAATATTATCTTCTATTTTATATTTAGCTATTAAGGTATTCAGGTATTCTCCTCGGGTTTCTTTTTCCCCTATTAACAATAATAAATGAAACCTGTCTCTATGTTTGGCAATAAAATCAAATACAATGGGAAAATTATAAATATTTAGTATCGAATGCTTATCTATTCTACTCGAACTAAATAAAATAACATGCCTGTTTTTAAGGATATTTTTGTCAATTTTAAAGGGATTAATTTCCATAGCAGGGACATGTGCTGGAATGTATTCATTTTTAATTTTATTTTTTTCAAGATATTCTGATACTTTTTTCGATACGGTTATAACTTGTTTACACCTGGTTTTTTTTAACAAAAAAATAAAAATCCTTTTTATGACAAAGTTATATTTAATCAAATTTTGACTATGTAATGTAACGATTATTGGGGTTCTATTTATTAAGGAAAAAAAATAACCGTATATATAGTAAAGTTTGGAGAAATAATGAAAATGCACAACCTTGAAATTTTTATTAAATAAAAATTTTATATACCATAAATAGCTTTTTTTTGTAGGGATAACGTGTTCATTTTGATTAAATCCATGGTCAAAAATGGTATAATCAATTCCTTCTCGTCGTAAAAAATATTCCATGCGCTGTATATGAACGGAAATCCCGCCTAATGGAGGCGGATAAGGTCCTATAATAGCTAAATCCTTTTTATTTTTTTTCATAATATAATGAAGTTAATAAAATATAAAAATAAATTATAAAAACTATCCCTTGAATACGCACAAATGATTCGGTCAATGAACTCATTCCTACAATAATTGCATAAGAAAGCATGAGATAATTTTTTGAGGTGATTCCGTAATAAAATGGAATTGCTACAAACAGCAGATACAATAAAAGCAGAAATACACCCCCCATTAACCAAAACTGTAAATAGGAATTATGTACATTGTGTTTAATCCGGTACAAAAACATTTTGTGTTGCTCTTTATATGCCTGTAATAAATGTTGCTCGGCATCGCCTATACCATATCCTGTCAAAGGTTTTTGTTTTATCAATGACCAGCTTATTTTCCAAGCAGTCAACCTTCCGTTTTTCTCTTCATTTTCCGGGTGCAGATTGTTATTCCCGGAAGGATAATAATGGTACACTTTATGCAAGCCAAAGGTTCTGTAGAAAACTTTCTCGCGGCTAATCGGAATGAGCCATATAATCAGCAAGGAAAGGAAAATACCGCTCAATGCTTTAAGTGCATAGGTAACACGTTTTTGAACAAAAACCAACTCCGATAGCTTTAAAACAAGCAACAAAAACATAATTATAATACCTATCCTGCTACCGGCAAACAAAATATTGACCATTTGAAGCACTATCAGAAAAAAAGATTTGCGTTTGTCAAAGACATCATAAAACAAAAGAAATGCCAGTGACATATTGGCAAAAAGCGATACATAAGTGGGATGGTTATGAAAAACACTCAAAAAATCATACCGGTAGAAAAAATACCAATTAAAAGGACCGTTTTTTACCAAGGAAAAATGTAGCTGTCTATAAATAGCATAAAGCCAATTAATGGCAAAGAATATATAATTGGTAATCACAAAAAATTTGATTATGAATTTATAATCATCTTTTTTCAAATCGCCTGCAACAAACATCAAAGGGATGATTAAAAAGGCAATAAAACGTTGCATAATTTGCCAGGCCGTCGTCTGATTTTCCGAAAAAACGGATGAAATTAGCGTAACAACAAGAAAAGCAACCGGCAACAACCAAATCTTATATTTTTCCACCTGGAAATGCCATTGACCGCTTAACAACCATAAAACAAATGCCAATCCCAAAAAATATCCTACGGAATGAACCGTAAACATATACGAAATACTTGCCAATGCATAAGGCAAAGCAGATAAAACGGTTTTATGTGATTTTAATTTAATTTTCATGATATTTTATTATGATGCAAGCGTTTTTCCCAGACAACGGCATAAGTCGAAATAATAAACATGATAAAATTAATGCCCGCTATAGCGCTTTCGAAAAAATGCCCCGATATAAACACAATACCCAAAAGCGCAAGAACAAAAAAGCTTTTAAACTTCCAGGTAAATCTGATTTTATCCATTATTCGCAGGAACAAATATAAATAGAGCAAAAACCCAAGAAGGCCGAAAAACAAAAACAAATCGATAAATCCCATCTCAATATAATGCTTCATAATATCGTGACCGCCGAATAACCAGTTCAGCACGCCCCATTCAGATAACAGCGGAATAAGTTTGTTCTCAAAAAAAACATTTCGTCCGGAGGTAATGGCAAACCAAAAGCCGTGTTTATGATAAAAATACATAAAATTTAGCCAGGCGTTCATAATAAATTTGTTGATTAACCGATAAAAAACTACATAAATTACAATTCCTCCAATACCTACATAAATTAAAAGTTTTTTTATCGACACTTTCGATACGATGTGAAAAGCGGTTAATAAAATAGCATACAATAATACCGCTTTGGTGCCTACCAAAAACGATGCGATATAGACCAACCAAAATAAAAGATTCTTTTCATCCAAATAAAAATAGCGATAATAAAGCATCGAGAGTGCCAGAATGAAAAAATAGGAAGCTTCATTCTGCGCGGCGATTAATCCGTCATAACCGAATCGCCACGGGCCTTCATAAGTCTTGAAAAGCTTGATTTTTAATAACGCCCCCAGAATTACAAGAAGTGAGTTAATGAAAATAATCATCTTGTATTTTTTCCAGACAAAAGATGCATCGTCCGGTGAACGAATAATATCAAACATAAAAATCGACAAAAAGAATATGAACTGATATTTGACAAAAACATTGAGGTTTTCCTTAAAATTTACCGGAATACCCAAAGCAAATTGCCCGATAAGAAATCCGACGAAAAGCATCCCGATTGCCAATAGAATTTGAATTTTGGTTTTATTAGGCTTACGTAAAGCATAAATTAGAATAAGCAAAACGAAAAAACCTTTGACCAGCGGCCCTAACCGCAACGGATGTCCAGCATATATCTTGGTATATTTATAGAGTGCGTCAACAAAGTAAAACAAGA
>JALSPZ010000351.1 GCA_026985675.1 Flavobacteriales bacterium | reverse complement strand
GGAATAGGTATTTAATGAAATCCTAATAAAATAACCGATTCCATTGTTGTCTATAATAATATATGTCGGACTGATTTCAAAAACTTTTCCTTTGATAAATGCTATCATATTGCTTTTAATAATTTTTTTCAAAGTTACATTTTTTTTTATTACGGGAGTGGGGAGTCGGGAGTGGGGAGTTTATTTGAAGTAATAAAAAATTAAATAAATAAGTTTGGGGGGCATTGAACAGAGTGAACACACCCCCACTCATAGAGGAACTAAAAAATGAGGAATATTGATTGATATATGATGAGGTTTGAAGTGGCGTTTTTATTGTAAAATTGAGGTCTCGATACAATTTTTCTCGCTTACTCGAAAAATCACTCGACCTGACATCTCGATACAATTTTTCTCGCTTACTCGAAAAATCACTCGACCTGACATCTCGATACAATTTTTCTCGCTTACTCGAAAAATCACTCGATGTGACATCTCGATACAATTTTTATTCGCAGACTCATAAAAATCACTCGATGTGACAGTTTGATGTAATATATAAAGTAGAAAGTTTATAGCGTTAAAATTATCAAAGGCTAATTATTCCAATTGAGATATCTTATTATCTAAACGAAATCTACTTCAACAGAAATAAAAAATGTTAAATATTAAAGAATAAATATTAAATTTGCCAATATTTTTTAAATTTTTTTTATGAAAAAAGTTCTGATTACGGGAAAATACAAATGTCTAGAACTTGTTTGAATATATAAATTTTAAACCCAAATTGATTAAAAAAGGATTTGAAGGTTTATAGACAGATGTGGTTTATATCTTATTAAATGGAGAAAAAAGGAGATAAAAATTGAAAATAAATAATAATGCTAAACAATAAAAATATTTTAATAACTGGAGGTACCGGTTCATTAGGCAAGCAACTTGTAAAAAGAATTTATCAGGAATTCCCAAAGGTCAAACGCTTGGTTATCTTTTCAAGAGATGAACAAAAGCAATTTGTTATGGCACAACAATATCCTAAAAAAGAATATGACAGTATTCGTTTTTTTATAGGAGATGTCAGGGATAAACAACGTTTGAAAAGAGCTATGGAAGGCATTGATATTGTGATACATGCCGCCGCTATGAAACATGTTCATCTGGCAGAATACAATCCGATGGAAGCTATCAAAACAAATGTTTTAGGCGCTGAAAATGTGATAGATGCCGCCTTGGAAACAGGCGTACAAAACGTAGTTGCATTATCAACCGACAAAGCCGCCGCCCCAATTAATCTTTATGGTGCTACGAAACTAACTTCCGACAAATTATTTATTGCCGCAAACAATATTAAAGGAAAAAGGGACATTAAGTTTTCAGTAGTAAGATACGGAAATGTAATGGGGTCAAACGGTTCGGTTATTCCGTTTTTTTACAAACACAAAGCAAAAGGTTTTTTGCCGATTACCGACAAAAAAATGACACGATTTAATATCTCTTTAAACGAAGGCGTTGATATGATTTTTCATGCGATTAAACATGCTTGGGGCGGTGAAATTTTTGTGCCTAAAATTCCTTCTTACCATATAATCGACGTTGCAAAAGCCATTTGCCCCGATTGTGAACAAAGAGAAATAGGAATAAGACCCGGAGAAAAACTACACGAAGAAATGATAACATCTTCCGATTCGTTTTTTACTTACGACTTGGGAAATTACTATGTAATTTTACCTTCACAACCTGCTTTTGATTTACAAAAATTTATTTCCGAAAATAAAGCAAAAAAAGTAGCACAAGGTTTTTCATACAATTCAAAAGATAATAAACGATTTTTATCTGTTGAAGAATTAAGATTATTAATGAGAAAAAATTTGAATTTAGATGTCTAAATATAAAATACCATACGGCAGACAGCAAATAACACAAGATGATATTGATGCGGTTGTAGAAACTTTACAGTCTGATTTTTTGACACAAGGTCCCAGAATTGATGAATTCGAAACAAATTTTGCTCAATATATAGGCAGCAAATATGCCGTTGCCGTTTCAAACGGAACAGCCGCTTTACATCTTTCACTTCTGGCAATGGGAATAAAAAATAATGATAATATTATCACAACTCCTATAACTTTTGCCGCTACTGCTAATGCCGCTAGGTATTTGGGAGCAAATGTATATTTTGCGGATATTGAGAAAGATACTTTTGTATTAGATATAAACAAAGTGGAAGAACTTATTTTATCCAAGCCCAAAGGATTTTTTAAAGCTATTTTGCCTGTTGATTTTGGAGGATACCCCGTTAACACACAAGAATTTAGGAAATTGGCAGACAAATATAATCTTTTTATTTTGGAAGATGCTTGTCACGCTCCCGGCGCTTATTTTGTCGATGATAAGAAAAATAAACAAAAAGCAGGTAACGGAGTTTTTGCTCATACAACAGCTTTTTCATTTCATCCCGTCAAACATATTGCCGCCGGTGAAGGAGGAATGATAACCACAAACAATGAAAATCTTTATAAAAAATTATTAGCCCTACGAACGCACGGAATATCAAAAGAAAATATGCAATACAAAGTTTTGGATAAAAATAAACAAGGAGCTTGGTATTACGAAATGCACGACTTGGGATATAATTACAGAATAACCGATATTCAAGCGGCACTTGGAAACAGCCAATTAAAGAAAGCAGACAAAGGTTTGGAAAGACGGCATAAAATAGCCCGAAAATATACGGAAGCTTTTAAAAATTTACCGATAAAGGTGCAAAAGCAAGATAAAAATTTTTATAATGCTTATCATTTGTTTATTATTCTGGTTGAAAAACGCAAAGAGTTATATGAATATTTACGAAAAAACGGAATATTTGCACAAATACATTATATACCGGTTCATCTCTTGGACTATTATCAACAATTTGGTTGGAAAAAAGGTGATTTTCCAGTAGCAGAAGACTATTACGAAAAAACTTTAAGTTTGCCGATGTATCCGAGTTTAAAAGAAGAAGAGCAGGACTATGTCATAAATAAAGTTAGAGCATTTTTTGAATAAAAATTTATAACTTTTAGCATAATACCTAGTAGGAAAAAATGAAAAACATAGCCATTATTCCGGCAAGAGGCGGAAGCAAAAGAATACCCAAAAAAAATATTAAAAAATTTTGGGGTAAACCGATTATTGCTTATTCAATAGAAACAGCACTGCAAAGCAATATTTTTGATGAAGTTATGGTTTCAACCGATGATAAAGAAATTGCCGAAATCGCAATAAAATACGGAGCAAAAGTTCCTTTTTTTCGTAGTCAAAAAACTTCCGATGATTTTGCAACTTTGTCCGATGTTGTTTTAGAAGTAATCCAAGCATATAAAAACCGAAAACAAAACGAATTTAATAATATTTGTTGTATTTTACCCACAGCTCCGTTTATTCAAATTGATGATTTAAAAAAATCATATAATAAATTGATAAACAGCGATTTTGACAGTGTTTTTCCTGTGGTAAAATTCGATTTTCCCATACAACGAGCAATGCAATTCAGCGGAGAAAAAATACAAATGATTTGGCCTGAAAATCTAAACAAACGCTCTCAGGATTTAGAGGAAACTTATCACGATGCAGGATTGTTTTATTGGATAAAAACCGACGCCTTTTTGAAAGAAAAAAAACTATGGACCCATAACACTTCCGCAATAATTATCGATACGCAAAAAGCACAAGATATAGACACGTTGGACGATTGGAAAATTGCTGAAATGAAATACAAAATTTTGAAAGAAAATGAGTGATAGAAAATATAAAATATTACAAAAGCAATCCTTTTCAACTGGTGATTATCAAATAGTTCCGATTAGAGATGAGGATAAATTTTTGATAATGAAATGGCGTAATGAGCAGATGTATCACTTGCGTCAGAATGAAATTTTAACTCCTGAAAAACAAGAAAAATATTATAGAGAAGTAGTGGATAAACTCTTTGACCAAGATAAACCCGAACAAATTTTGTTTTCGTATTTACACAAAGGGCAATGTATTGGCTACGGCGGTTTGGTGCATATCGATTGGAATAAAAAAACTGCCGAAGTGTCGTTTATAATGGATACCAAACTGGAAAAAAACGAATTTGATAAACATTGGAGTATTTTTCTACCCTTACTCGAACAAGTAGCTTTTGACCAATTGTCATTGACCAAAATTTATACTTACGCCTACGATTTACGTCCACATTTGTATGAAGCTTTGGAGAAAAACGGCTTTGTTTTGGCTAAAAGATTAAAAAATGAAGTTAAAATAAACAATAAATTTTTTGATGTTGTTATTCATGAAAAAATACATCCAAAAAATACTTTAAAAATAGGAATTTTATCAAGTGGCAATTTGGGATTTCAAATTTTAGAAGAATTATATAAAATACCTGAAGTAAAAATACCTATTGTTTTTACTGACAATCAATCAATTGATATACAACAATTTAGCAAAGATAATAATATAAAAACTTTTATAGGAAATCCAAATAAAAATCCTGATAAAATAAAACAGATTATCAAACAAACAGGCAAAATCGATGTTTTGTTCTCCATAAATTATTTATTTATTATTCAAAAAAATTTAATAGATTGGCCTGATAAATACGCTTTAAATATTCACGGTTCTCTTTTGCCTAAATACAGAGGTAGAACTCCACATGTTTGGGCAATAATAAATGGCGAAGATAAAGCGGGAATTACCATCCATAAAATAGTGGAAGAGGTTGATGCTGGAGATATTTTGTTGCAAAAAGAAATTAAAATCAATAACAATGAAACGGGAGCGGACATTTTGAGAAAATATGCACAAAATTACCCGATACTTATAACAGATGTTATTTCAAAAATAATATCAAACAAAAAACTTGTTTTTGTTAAACAAGATGAAAGAAAGGCGACATTTTTTGGAAAAAGAACTCCCGATGACGGACAAATAAATTGGAACTGGCAACGACAAAGAATTTATAACTGGATTAGAGCCCAAGCAAAACCCTATCCCGGAGCATTTTCGTTTATTCATGATAAAAAAATAATTATTCATAAATCAAGATATAGTGATTTTGGCTATCATTATAAAGATGATAATGGTAAAATTTTAAATCTAAAACCTTTAATTGTAAAAACTCCAAACGGTGCATTGGAAATTTTGGATTTTGAGTTTCAGGATGGTATTACTAAATTGAAAAAAGGTGATATTTTGAAATAAATACTAAATAATAATGAAAATAGATAATTTTGAAATAGGAAAAGGCAGAACATTTATAATTGCAGAACTATCTGCCAATCACGGTCATAATATTGAGACTGCCAAAGAGACCATTCGTGCCGCTAAACGTGTTGGCGCCGATGCAATAAAACTACAAACATATACCGCCGATACCATAACCTTGGATTGTGATAAAGATGATTTTATCATCAAAGGAACCATTTGGGAAGGACAAAAACTATATGATTTATATAAACAAGCATATACGCCATGGGAATGGCACCAAGAATTGTTTGAAACCGCTAAACAAGAAGGAATTATTTGTTTTTCATCGCCTTTTGATAAAACTGCCGTTGATTTGCTTGAAAAACTCAATGCTCCCGCATATAAAATTGCAAGTTTTGAAATTACGGATATTCCATTGATTGAATACGCCGCAAGCAAAGGAAAACCGATGATTATTTCTACCGGAGTTGCAACGGACAAAGATATTCAACTGGCTGTTGATACTTGCAGGAATGTAGGAAATAATGATATAATTTTACTGAAAACTTCATCGCAATATCCCGCAAAAATTGAAGATGCAAATTTGAAAATGATACCCGATTTAGCTAAAAGATTTAATGTTTTTAGCGGATTATCAGACCATACAAAAGGTGAACTTATTCCGGTAATTGCCACAAGTCTTGGAGCAGTTGCTATTGAAAAACATTTTATTTTAGACAAATCTATCGGCGGGCCAGATGCAAGTTTTTCTTTGGACGAAAAAGAGTTTAAAAAAATGGTTGAAGCCGTAAGAAATACCGAAAAAGCATTGGGTAAAGTTGATTACACTTTATCCGAAAAAGCAAAAAACAGCAGACAATTTGCACGCTCGCTTTATGTAGTAA
>JALSPZ010000350.1 GCA_026985675.1 Flavobacteriales bacterium | reverse complement strand
CCGCCAAAAGAAAATCCGGCGACAAATGGCTGGAAATCGATGGAGAAAAAATACCCAATGCTTTTTATCAACCGGTTCCCGAAAAGAAAATTACACCTGAAATGCGTCAAGTAGCTTTTGAAAATCGTAGCACCACTGATGATCATGGCATGCATATTGTAGGGATTGTAAAAGACCAAAACGGAAAAAAATATTTTATAGTGAAAAATTCTTGGGGAAACAGCAATCAGCTCAACGGATATTTCTTGGCATCATTTCCATATTTTAAATATAAAACCATCGATATATTTGTTCACAAAGATGCTTTACCCAAAGATTTGAAGAAAAAATTACATATTAAATAACCATTAACCCTTAAAAATTAAATGCTTATGAAAAAGTTAGTATTATTATTCTTATTGGTATCCGCTTTCACAATGGAAGCACAAGTTTACGAATACAAGATTGTTACCACGGTAGAATCTATTGTCCCCGGTGGAGTTGGACGTTCACGTATCGTGGAACACAATGTCCCGATGGACTATCAAAAAGCTACTTCCACCAGAAGTGAAGAAAATAAGTTTAAACAAAACAAAACCAAAAGAAAAACATTGAAAATCAGTAGTTTTGATGAAACCAAATTGTTAAACTTCTATTCAATGGTCGGTATCAATTTCCAAAACATTGCATCCAACGATGCTTTGATTTCGTCTAAACTTACCCAAATGTCCAAAGACGGTTGGGAGTTGTTTAGCGTTGCCAGCGGTGTGGAAAGCGATGCCGGAAAAGGCGACGGAAACGGTATTTTTATCACAAGATATATTTTTAGACGCCCGCTTAAATAATTGATATGGATTTTATAAAAAACCGCTTGAATTTTCAGGCGGTTTTTTTAATCGTATTCGTTGAGTCCGTATAAAACTTCTTTGAGTTTACTGCCGTTGATTTCTACCGGTTTGTATGCCGTATTGAATTTTTCAATGGCGACATCCACATCTTTTTTTAGTTTGCTGTATTGTATGGGAAGACGACTGCTGCATTGTTGTTCGTGTTCATAACTGTTTAAAATAATTTTGAATTTTTGATAAAAACTTACGCCTTGGTCTATAAAGCTGTTGTATTTTGTAATAAACTGCACCAGTTGATCAATGGGAAAATTGATATTCACTTGCATTTTCATCACTTTGCCTTGATTGTTATTGGTAGTAGCTTCATCCAATATTTCCAAATATTTATTGAGTTTATCACGAATCATATCCCAATCGTCATTAGCACGACATTCTTTTAGCGAAGTAAAATACTTGATGGGTTTGGTAAAATCCTTAAAAAGACTTTCCAAATCCGATTTTATTTTATCGTTTTGTTTTTGTAAAAAAGCCGTTTCAAAATATACCGTATTCAAATCGTTGTTCATACGCAAGCTAAAATCAATGATACAATCCACCTTTTTCAGCTCTTGTTCTTTTTCTTTGGAAGAAGCATCGGCGGAAAGCAAGTTTACCAACAAATCCATAGTAGAAGCATAAATATTGTCGCCTAAAATTTTGGTAAGTTTTAGTCCTTTTTTCTTTCCGGATTTTTCTTTTATCAGGTCTTTTACTTCAATGAATTCGGGATAAGAGTTGGGGTTGGCAATATTGTTGATTTCACGAAAAGTAGCTACGGATGAGAAATGATGATCCAAGGATAAAACCTTTTCATAAAGCAGTTTTATGATACTTAAACCTTTGAGATAACGAATTTTAAGAATTTTGTTCAGCTCTTCGTTTTCCATTTCCGCCAATTTTTCCATAAGTTGGTCTTTTTGTATCAACAGGTTTACTTTTTCATCGGTATTTGTAGCGGTTAAAAGTTTTCGGTTGATATCTTTAACGGATAAATAAATTTGTTGTTTGCGAAATGCATACGTATTTTTAACGCTGACAATTTCATTTATCATTTCCTGAAAAACACGATTGATATCTTCATCGTATTTCGGATTTATATTATTACTAAAACTTTTATTGCTAAATAAAAATAACAATAAAGCCATTATTATGATTTTTTTCATAGTTTTTTTTGTTTTTTTGTCATTAATAAATTCTTATCTCTCGGTATGTTTATAACTTCTACGGAGTGACAGCCTGTCCTGATATTTGGTAAAGGAATATATTAACCATTAAAAGTAGAGATTCCTCGTCGCTCCTATGGTCGCTCTGTCGGAATGACACACCCCTACCAATCTCATTGAGGGGAGCTTGGCATTCCGTCAAATAGGACGAAAATATTTTTATATAACTTTGTTCATAAAATAACGATTAAATTCTGTTTTTTCAAAGCGTTTTTTGTAAACGTTCTCAGTTCCCCTCTACGAGAGGGGTTAGGGGTGTGTTTGTTCAACCAACCGGCTTTCTCTTAACAAAGGGGAGCTTGGCACTCCGTTTTTATAAACGCTTTCATTCACTTCCCGACTTCTGTTGTCAAGCACCTTTCACCTTTTAACCTTTCTACCTTGTCCCTCCATCACTCCAACGCCACTTCAAGCAAAACATAATCCTTAAATTCTCTTACGGTATAAGTTCCTTTTTTAATCCGGGTTTTGTCTTTGATTTTTAGTTTTCGTAGGATTTCGGGTGGAATTTTTTTGTTATGATCCACTGTATAAACCGCTTGGTTTGCTTTGGTTTTGTTGTGCAAAAGTTTAGCGGTATTGCGCTTGTCCGTTTTGCTGATTTTAATTTTCAACAAATTTTGTTTTTTGTCATAACTTATCACGGCATTTGCTTTGGAGCTTTTTCCTGCGGTTTGTATAGCACAAACACCGGAATATCCTATACAACCGGAAGCGGTGGGATGACCGTAACCGACATTGGCATTTACCGTAGTTTCACTTGATTTTTGCTGTGCAAATCCTAAAAAAGTCCATAGGAATAGCAGCCAAAATATTTTTCTCCCTTTTAATAATATTTTATTAGTTTTCATTTTTATAATTATAAAAGTTATTTTTGTTTTTCAATTTCCAAAATTCCTTAAGAGCGATTTGAGTACAATATTCTTGAAATTGTGCAGGGGTCTCTAATAGATCTTTTGATATATGTTTATAAACTTTATTCATTACATTTGGAAAATCATTGAGTATTTTATTAGCCATTTTAATTTTATTTTCTTTTGTCATATAACTCAGCTTAATAATTCTATCTATTCGTCCAGGACGACTGGACACAAATATATTTTGATTAGTATTTTTTAAAATACCTGCTGGCATTCCAATAGCCTCATCAACTTTATTAATATGATTAGTAGTAATAATAGTAAAAACACCATCAGACTTGTCTACTCCATCTATACAATTAATTAAAGTTTCAAAAGTTAATGGTGATATAATACTTTTTGTTTTGCCTTCATTTTTTAAATAATTATTAAACATAAACTGTGAATTTTGAACTATATTTTTTCTTTTATCAAAAACTGTGTCAATATCTTCAATTAAAGCAATACAAGGCACATTAAGTTGCATACTTTGCCAAGATCTTAATAATTCATTATTAGTTAGTTGAGCTAATGAATAACTGTAAATAGGTAATCCTAAATCTTCTGCAAAAGCTCTAACTAAAGCTGTTTTGCCAGTCCCTGGTGGTCCATACAGAAGCCATCCCATTTTCCAAGGGATTCCTTTTTCTTTATACCAATTTTTATTATTTAACCAAATTTTTATTATATTTATTAAATCTTTTATTTCTTTAGGAAAAAATAAATTTTCTAATGCTTTACTTTTATTTTTAAATTCTTTACCTAAGTCATTAGGTTTAATACCTAAAAGTTTATATTGTTTTTGTATAAACCATAAATACTCATAGCCAAATGTTTTTTCTTTTTTTTCATTACTAATTTGTTCTCTTTTTGGAAAATAAAAAATATTAAAACGTTCTTTTTTTTCTTGTAATGTATCAAAATTCCAACTAACTTGATTTCTTAACAATACAGACTTTTTTATAATTTCTTCAATATTTAGTGTTCCACGTAAAAAAACTATGTGTGATACTTTTATCTTATCATTAATATCATTATTAGAATCAACTTTGTCTGAATTAGAGCCTGAATTAATTGTATAGATAAAAGGCATTTTAAATAGATTAAAAAAAATTTTTTTATTAGAAAAAAAAACCATTGTAGAATCACCAAATTTTTCATAAGATACGAGACCATATTTCCCATTTCTAAAATACTCATATTTTGAGCTAAATATTTTATTATAATTTTTGAAATATTTATAATTATTTATTAAATAACCAATAACTTCATTTTGAACATCTTCTGATCTTATTTCAACTTTTTGAACAAATATCGAAATAAAAAAACCGAAAATAGCTCTTAACCTATCCCAAAAACCTATAATTACTGCAATAAAAGCACCTCCTTTAACAAAATCCATTTATTTTTCAATTTTTTTTAAAGTTATATCCAAAGCTTTTTCGGATTTGGTTTCTATATTTGGCGTAACACCGATACCTTCAAGACGTAATCCGTCATAAGTATAAAAATCTGCAATCGGTAAATATAGTTGATACTTATCATCAATATTAAAATAATAGGCGCTTAACATTGCTCCCATAGTTTTTTCACCTATTATTGTTGCTTTTTTTATATTTTTGAGCATATAAGTGATTGGCTCGCAAGTGCTTGCTGTTTGCCTGTTGGTCAAAACATATATGTTTCCTGAAAAAAATACGTTGTTGTTATGCTTAAAAATAAGTCTTGCTCCCTTTCCTTTGGTTAAATTTTCCATAAATTCCTTGTCCGATTTCATATCTATTACAGGAAGTGTATTAAATAAATCTGATTCAAATCCCGAATATGCCAATTTATTTGTAATGAAATATCCGACCAAAATATCGTCATTGATTAAATATTTAGCTAATTCGGATGCGGCAATAATTCCACCGCCTCCATTATCTCTTAAATCAATAATTAAGTTTTTATAATTTTTATCAGTAATTTTAAATAAAGCATTATGAATATCATTTTTAGCATAAGCTTCAAATGTTTTGATTTTTAAATAGGCGGTTTTGCGATTAATTTCTTTAAAACTCACAGATTTCCCGAATGAACTTGCTTCATTATCTTGATTTTCTGACCTGTTTTTGCTTGTTTTTTTGTTGTTTTCCTCCTTATTATTTTTTTGGATAAAAATACCGTAATGACTAAACGGCGCACTTCTTGCTATCATATTAAAACCTATGAATAATTCAATATCATCCCGAACATTATTCAATAATTTTTTAATTTTTTTCTTTGTTTTATTCCATTCTTTGTTTTGCAGTATAGATTTTGAATAAATATTTTCATTAGTTATTCTAATAATTTTGGGATACAAATAGTTATAATCGAAAGATTTTTTTTCTTCTTCAACGCCTCTTATTCTCCCTATGACCAAAGTATCATTCTTTATCATTTTACCATTTAAAATTCCGTTTTTATAAATTCCTTTGAATTTCAATTTTCCAAACATAGGGATGTTCATATTTCCTATTAAACTATCCTTAACTTTTTTATTTTTAATGGTAATTAATATGCCTTTTTTTGGACTTTTCCCTAACAATCTCGCCATTATTCCTTTAAAATGTCCGAAAATTCTATAATCTGCATTTTCAGGTGAGGTAATTACAACAAGGCCGTCTTTTTGCTTTATATTAAAAAAAGTATTTAAAATTATTCCATCTCCAAAGTCCAAACTTCCATTTAAATTAGTTGAATTTTGTTGTGCACAAGAAATATTTATTATGAATAGGAAAATTAAAAGTATTTTGTTTTTCATTTTAAATTATTTTACTTTTAGATATTTCATTATTATTAATTCTTCAATAAAATTCCAGTTTACATTATAATCTTTAATTGAAAGGGGGTTTTTATAATCAATGTTTCTTTCTTTCAAGAAAAATGTTAGTATTTCAAATAAGGGTTCATCAATTTCTAAAATTTCGTATTTCAATTTTTGAATTAAAAAAAACTTGTTCTTTATTTTAAATAAGTGTATAAACTCATTAGTAACTAATTTTATCTTGTTTTTTTTTAATTTATCTTTTTCATCAAAACTATAATTTTGTTCTAATTCATCAGGATTAAAATAATGATGTATATAAAACCATCCTATCCATTGCTTATAATTCGTTTTTAAATATTCTTCCAAAGTTTTATATAGATTTTTTGTCAAATATTCAATAAATAATTTTCTATTATTAAATTTTATAAAGATATTATTAATATCAACCAGTTTGACTCTAAATACATTATTGATTTCACCTCTTCTTTCGGCCGTTATAGTAATTATATTTTTTTTACTTAAATATGCTAATAAAGCAATACCTTGCCTTACATATATATGGTGTTGAAGAAATTTTATTTTTAATAAATTTTTTTTTGTTTCAAAATCTTTTTTTTGGACTCCGGTGTTTCCGTCAATAAAAAAAAAGACTGAATAGCCTTCTTTTAATTTTAATGCTAATTTTCTTAACAAAAAAATTTCATTTGAACTAATCATTACTATTTCTTTTCCTTCATTTCCGGGTATTTTTTTATACAAGTCTTGTATTGTTTTTCCATGTTCTAATAAATATTCCTCACTAACTACCAAACATAATGGTATTTTCTTATTAAAAAGATAACTTAAAATTAAGTTATAAGCCCCCGCATGATAACTAACAAAAATAAAACTATTATTTTTTGCAAGCTCTAACCCATTATCATTATCTATAATTTTTATTTTTCTTAAAAGAAAAGGGTACCATAAATCCAAATTATTCAAAGAACGATTATAATATATTTCTTTAATGATTTCATAATGCTTATTTTTTGGTATTTTTGGTAAAAAATTTGCTAAATTACCAGATATTATAAAAAATGTCCATTGCAAGCCTTTTTCTTTTAAGTTTTCAATATCTATTTCTAAAATTCTTTTTTTTATTTTTTTTATTTCATGTAAATATCGTGTCTTTTCCATAAAAAATATTTTTTTGCCCCATCATTTGTTTAAATGATAGGGCATAAAGTTTAAACCCCTCTTACATTAACAGTAGTATTAACTTGACAATGGCAGTCATCCTTTTTTAACAACTTTATATGATCATCGTTATTAAAATCGAAATAATCATGTTTATTAACAAACTCATCAAATCTTTTTAATGTTCCTTTATCTTTTATTTGACTTCTTACAGAGGATATTTCTCTTTTATTTTTTGTTTCATTTAAATATATTTTCATAATCATAAATTTTTTAAAGTTAATATTCGGTTTTGTTTTTTTGTTTTACCGGTTTATAAACGACAACCGGCAACGTAGATGGGCTTCCTTGCGGAAGTTGGGTGCATCTCCAAACCGAAATAAACTTTAAAAAACGGCATAAAATTTGTATATTTGTAAATACCTTGCTGTTTATAACGGCTGGTGTTCTTCGGGGGGACCGATACGGCTTTGGCGAGACACGTTGGTTCCCCTGTTTTGTAGTTATTATTTGCGTAGCTATGTCATATCAAAACTTTTATTTGGTTAAACATAAAGCAAAAATATATCATTTTATTTAAACATTCCAAATAATATTTACAAAATTTTTAATTTTTTCGGAATTTTCAATTTTTTGCGGGGGGGGTGAAAGATTCGTAATATTTATTGTTTATATTGATAATTTTTTAAAACTTTATGTTTGGGCTATAAAAATAAAGGTTTAATTTCAATTCCGTCATAGATATTTTTTTAAAACAAAAGTAATATTTTGAATTATAATGAGTAATAAAAATGATGGGTAAATTGTATTAACACACCCCCAACCCCTCTCATAGAGGGGAGCTTTGAAAGCCTTATCGGCATACGAGGATTTTTCGTAAAATTTGAAGTGAATGGAACGTAAAACTGTCTGCTGTTTGAGGCTTTTGTGGAGTATGAGCGATTCTGTCTCCCGATAACTATCGGGGTTTGTTACCATTGAGCAAGGTCGAAATGTTCATCGATGGAAAAAAGTAAAAAATAAATTTTTCATTTTGGACAGGATTGATTTGAAAATTGCGTTGCATTGGACGAACACCCCTCAGCCTCTCTTGTAGAGGAGAGCTTGATTCAAGTTTTAAAAAAACAATTCAATTAACCATTAACAATTATTACCATTTTATTTAAATAAAAATTCTCCCTATCTTTGCCTTATGCCCAAATTACTTGGAATTGATTACGGAAAAAAACGAACGGGAATTGCCGAAACCGATGATTTGCAAATAGTTGCAAGTGGATTAACAACCGTTGATACTGAAAAACTGATGGATTTTCTACTAGATTATTTGTCAAAAAATCAAGTGGAAAAAATTATCATCGGAGAATCATTGGATTTGGACGGCAATAAAAATCCGATTGAACGAGAAATTGAAAAATTTATCCAAAAGTTTAAAAAAAAATTTCCCGAAATTGAAATCGTTCGAGAAGATGAACGTTATACATCCAAAATGGCTTTTGATGCAATGTTAAAAGGTGGAGTTAAAAAGAAAAAACGCAGAAACAAAGCTTTGATAGACCAAGTAAGCGCGGCACTTATATTGCAATCTTATTTATATGGAAAGAATTCTTGAATAAACAATGATAAATAATCAAATCCGTCATAAATATTTTTTTAAAATAAAGACAATATTATGATTTATAATGAGCTATAAAAAATGATAGGGATATTGTATGAACACACCCCCAGCCCCTCTCATAGAGGGGAGCTTTGAGGCAAATGAATCTACCCTTATCGGCATATGAGGATTTTTTGTTACTATTGAGCAAGGTCGAAATGTTTATCGACGGAAAAAGTAAAAAAAATTTATTTAGGACAGGATTGACAAATAATAAGAAATTCTTTACGACCTTTGCGTCTTTGCGGTTAAAAAAAATAGAAAATAATAGTTGTTGAATAAAAAAATTATTACACGAATGAAATTACCTGTTGTGGCATACGGAATGCCCGTATTGAGAAAAAAAGGAAAAGCAATCGATAAGGATTATCCGGGGTTGCAAAAACTCATAGACGATATGTTCGAGACAATGTATGCTTCCGAAGGAGTGGGATTGGCGGCTCCGCAAATCGATAAATCCATACGTTTGTTTGTGGTAGATGCCGAACCTTTCGGAAATTTGGAAGGCGTAAGCGAACAAGAAAAAGAACGACTCAAAGGAAAACGTGTGTTTATCAATGCCAAAATTTTGGAAGAAACCGGAAAAGAATGGAATTTTACCGAAGGTTGTTTGAGTATTCCCGGAATCAATGAAGATGTCAAACGTAAAGAAAAAATAACAATAGAATATTATGACCGCGATTTCAATAAACATACCGAAGAAATAGACGGTCTTTTGGCAAGAGTTATTCAACACGAATACGATCATATTGAAGGAATATTGTTTACAGACCGATTGAGCCCTATCAAAAAACGTTTGCTCAAACGAAAATTGGAAAATATCAGTAAAGGAAAAGTCAATGTAAGTTATCGAATGAAATTTCCCAAAAAATGATGTTAAGAAAAATATCTTTTTTATTTCTACTGTTGATTTTATTGGTTTCTTGTAAAAATAAAAAAACACAAGAAGAAGTTACAAATAAAGAAGAATTTGCTACCCATTTTCATATACATTCGTATCCGAAATTTTATTTATTGGAAATCAAAGAACCCTGGCCGGGCGCTCAAAATTTTACTTATGTTTTGAGCCCAACTCCCGATGCTATTCCCGATAGTTTAAAAAAATATCCGTTGATAAAAATCCCCGTAAAACGTTTGGTGGTTACTTCCACTACGCATTTGGCGCCATTGGAAATGCTTGGACAAGCAGAACGTTTGATTGCTTTTCCCAATACACGCTATATCTCATCGAAAATTTTTAGAAAACGTATCAAAGAAGGAAAAATTACGGAAATTGGCAACGGAAACGGATTAAATATAGAAAAAACAATGGCGTTGCAGCCGGATATGATTATGGCTTTTTCCGGTGGAACCGATCAAAAAAAATATGAATTTTTTAGCAAACATCATCTCCCGGTTTTATATAATGCCGATTGGATGGAAAGTTCGCCTCTTGGAAAAGCGGAATGGATCAAAGTTTTTGGAGTTTTGTTGGGAGCGAATGAAAAAGCAAATCGGATATTTGAAAAAATAAAGAAAAATTACTTGGTAATTCGCTCAAAAGTTCAAACGAAAAAGAAAAAACCATTGGTGTTTCAAGGAGGAAATTTCGGCGACAAATGGTTTGTTCCCGGGGGTGGAAGTTATGCCGCACAATTAATAAAAGATGCCGGAGGAAAATATGTTTGGGAAGAAAACCGAAAACAAGGAAGTATGCATTTGAATTTTGAAAATGTTTTGTTGAAGTTGAATCAAGCGGATATTTGGTTAAATCCGGGTAGTATCGTTTCCAAACAAACTTTGGCAAAGAACATACCGCAAGCCGTTCATTTTCCTTCCTTTAAAAATGATAAAATCTATACTTATAATTTGTCCAAAGGTCCAAATGGCGGTTTAATATATTTTGAAACCGCAGGTATGCATCCCGATTGGGTATTGGCGGATTTGTATCATATTTTTTATCCCGAAGAAACCCCTGATTATCATTTTCATTATTATTCGGTATTGCTTCCTTAAAGTTTAAAGAAAATATTGATATTAAAGAAAAAATTTGTATATTTGCAAGCTCAAAAATTTATAAACCCTAATAATTATGTATGCAATTGTAGAGATAGCAGGGCAACAATTCAAAGTGAATAAAGACCAAAAAGTTTTTGTTCATCGTTTGAAGGGAGCAGAAGGAGACCAAGTGAGTTTTGGCAAAGTTTTGCTTTTGGATAATGACGGACAAATTACCATTGGCGCCCCGGTTATAGAAGGAGCAGGCGTAACTGCCAAAATCCTTCGTCATTTAAAAGGTGATAAAGTTATCGTTTTCAAGAAAAAAAGAAGAAAAGGATACAAAAAGAAAAACGGACACCGCCAGTATCTTACGGAAATTGTCGTAGAAGATATTGTAACCAAAGGTTTTAAAGCAACCGAAAGTAAAGAAACTAAAAAAGTAGCTAGAAAAGACGCGGCTGAAGAAGTTCAAAAAATAGCGGAAGTTAAAGAGAAAAAAACTCTAGCTAAGAAAAAAACAACGGCTAAAAAAGCTGCAGAAGGAGATGATTTGAAAAAAATTGAAGGTGTTGGACCCAAGATTGCTTCAATCCTTACGGAAGCAGGTTACGAAACTTTTGCGAAATTGGCAAAAGCCGATCCCGAAAAAATCCGTGAGATTTTATTGGAAAAAGGCGGCAAACGTTATGCTATGCACGACCCGACTACTTGGCCCAAACAAGCCGAATTGGCAGCCGAAGGCAAATGGGATGAATTGAAAAAATGGCAAGATGAATTGGACGGAGGACGTTCATAAAATAAATTAATTATATTTGTAACAAATAAATATTTAATATTATGGCTCATAAGAAAGGTGTAGGTAGTTCCAAAAACGGTAGAGAATCCGAAAGTAAACGATTAGGTGTTAAAATTTTCGGAGGACAAACTGCTATTGCAGGAAATATTATCGTTAGACAAAGAGGGACAAAACATCATCCCGGAAAAAATACTTTTATGGGAAAAGACCACACAATTCACGCCGCTATCGACGGAATTGTGAAATTTGAAAAGAAAAAAGGAGGAAAATCTTATATTTCGGTAATACCACAAACCGAAGCTTAAAAAGATAATTCCGCTTTATAAAAGTTTAAAGTCGCTTGCATTTGTTTATGCAAGCGATTTTTTTAATTAAAGAACGCATGTCATATTATTTAAATTTGAAATGAAAATAATTGTCCATATCCGATTTTTAAGTCAAAAGATGATTTTTTAGGGTGGTTTTTCAAAATGCTATATGCAGCTCTTATAACTCCTGCATGTGTTATTATCAAAATTTTGTTATTCTTTTTTAAAGTTTTTAAGTAATCAACAAAATTTGTTACTCGGTTTATCAAATCTTGATAAGATTCTCCTCCTGGTGCCGGTTCATTTATAAAATTATTAAACCATTTTTTTGACTCAGGACTTTTATAAATTTCATCCCATTTTTTAAGTTCCCATTTCCCAAAATTTAATTCTTTTAATCGATCATCTAAAATAATTTGTTTATTGGGAGGACATATTTTTTCTGCTAAGATGGTACATCTTTGTAATGGACTTGAAAAAATTATATCAAATGATATTGTACTGATTTTTGATGATATTTCAATCCATTCTTTTTCAAAAGAATCTGCTAATTCTACATCACTATTTCCATAGCAAATACCTTTATCAATTTTAGGATGAGTATGCCTTAACATATATATTGTCATAAAGTAGATAATATTATAATGTATGATAAATAGAAAACTACTTCGGAAATTTGTTGCAAAGCTCCCAGTACATCTCCTGTATATCCATTGATTTTTTTATGAATATAGAATCTAAACATAAGAAAAACCAAAAATTGAATAATTATGATAAAAGAAATAGTATATAAACCAAAAAAAAATAAAGGAATAAGACCGAATAAACTCGCGATAATTAATGTTTTTATAGATTTTGTTCCGTCCACTGCTTTGGATTTGCTATTTTGGATGTTTCCTGTATATTTTGAACTATATATTAAATATACTGTCATTAGTCTGCTCAAAGTATGAGCGGCGATCAATACAAAAGGTATATATGTTGCTGGAATATTTGTTAATAATACATATTTGGTTAATAAAAGTAAGGTTATACCTACTGCACCATAGGTCCCAATGCAACTATCTTTCATTATCGAAAGAATTTTTTCTTTGGTATAACCGCCACCAAAACCATCACAGAAATCGGCAAAAGCATCTTCGTGAAAAGCTCCTGTTAATAATATCATAAATACTAATGCTATAATGATAGAAATATTTTGACTGATATAATTATTAAAAAGAACAAAAATTAATGCTCCAAATCCTCCAACGATCCAACCGATTAGAGGAAGATACCGCGTAGCTTTATTAAATAAATCAGATGAAAATTTTATGGATTGTGAAATGGGAATACGCGTATAAAATAATATAGCTGTAAGTAATATGTCCAGTTCTTTTTTAAACATTAATCTTTATTTGAAACACCGGCATCTTCAAAACTTGCCATTTTATTCATAAAATTAACAGCAGCTTCTATAATGGGGTAGGTTACGGCAACTCCTGTTCCTTCACCAAGTCTCATATTCAAATCAACTAATGCTTCTACTTCTAAATATTTATGAGTTAAAATATGTCCTTTTTCTTTTGAAATATGACAAAAAATTGCATGAGATAAAATTTCTTTATTTATAGCATGAGCAACAAGAAAAGCAGCAGTTGAAATAAAACCATCAACCATAATTATCATATTTCTTTTTTTTGCTTCTAACATTGCGCCGGTCATCATAGAAATTTCAAATCCACCATAAGTACTTAATATTTCAATTGGTGTTTGAGGAGAATATTTTTCAGAAGCTTTTTTTAAGATTTTAATTTTTTTATTCAATCCTTCATTATCTAATCCTGTACCTCTTCCGGTGCAATCTTCTATTGAATATCCAGTAATTTTATGAATAATTAATGCCGCAGCCGAAGTATTTCCTATTCCCATTTCACCAAAACCTATGATATTACAACCTGCTTCATATTCTCTTTTCACAATTTCTCTACCTTTTTCGATGGCTAAATTACATTGTTCTTCTGTCATAGCAGGTTCATGTAATATGTTTTTTGTGCCGTAGTCTATTTTGGCATGAATTAAATTTAAATCTTTTGGAAAATCATAATCTACACCGGCATCAACAACTTTTAAATTTAAATTATTTTGTTCACAAAAAACATTGATAGCAGCTCCACCATTCAAAAAATTAAATACCATTTGATGAGTAACTTCCTTTGGAAAAGGACTAACCCCTTCTTCTACAATTCCATGATCACCTGCAAATACTAGAATGGTAGGTTGGTTTAATTTAGGATGTAGCGTCTGTTGAACTAAACTTATTTTTAGAGCTACATCTTCTAATTTGCCTAACGAACCTATGGGTTTGGTTTTTAAGTCAATTTTTTTTTGAATCTTTTCTTTCATTATTATTTGATTTTAAGAGGTATTCCTGCAACCATAAAATATACATTATCCGCCATAGATGCAATATATTGATTCATCCAACCTTGTAAATCTGCAAATTTTCTACCGATTTCATTATTAGAATGAATGCCCATACCTAACTCATTACTGACTACTATTAACTTAAAATCTTGTTTTATAAAATTATTCCATTCACTTTTGGCTTGGGATAATGTTTGGGTAATATCATAGTTATTATCAACATAAAAATTAGTTAACCATAAAGTTATACAATCCAAAACAACTGTTTTATTTTTTAAATTAAATTTACTAATATTTTTGTTTTCTTCAAGAGTTTGCCAAGTATGGTCTCTATCGGATTTATGCCGTTCTATACGATTTTTAAAATCATCATCCCATATTTTCGCAGTAGCAAGAAATACCGGATTTTCACTATATTCTTTGGCTAATTTTTGTGCATAAGAACTTTTACCTGATCGTTGTCCTCCTGTAATTAAAGTAATAGTTGCCATTAATTTTTTTATTGATTAAAAGTATTAAAATTTTATTGATTAAAAAACAATTTTGTCTTAAATATTTTTTAAAATAAAAATAATTTTTTGACAAATAAAATGAGTAAAAAAGTAATGGAAAATTGTATTCACACACCCCCAGCCCCTCTCATAGAGGAGAGCTTTGAGGTAATGAATTTATAGATGTTAAGAAACGTTCTTTTAGGTGTAATCAATATTATTAGTTCCTTGTCTAAAAACCTATAAATATTTTTATCTTTGCAACATATAAATTGTTCCGATGGATTTTTGGTCAAGAGTTGCCCGTATTATTTTGAGAAATCGTTGGCTTTTTATCCTTTTGATATTAGCCAATACGGTTTATATGGCTACGCAATGGAAAAATGTCGGAATTTCTTATACCCAAAAAAGCATTTTACCGGATAACCATCCCGATGTTATTCAATATAAAAAGTTTAAAAAAGAATTTCCCAACGATAACTCTACTATTTTAATCGGCTTAAAAGACAGTTTGCTGTTTACGGCAAACAAACTCAACAAATGGAATAAGCTTGCAAAAGAGATTTCATCATTCAAAGAAGTGGAAGGTGTTTTGGCAATTGGCAATTTAAAAGTTCTAAAAAAAGACACGCTTCATAAAAAATTTGTATTTGAAAAACTTGTTGCAGGAGAAATAAAATCAGATGTAAAAGCGCAACAATTGAAAACCAAAATCTTTGATTCGTTGCCTTTTTATGAAGGGATTGTTTATAACAAAAAAACAGGGGCGGTTCAAACCATAATTTCATTAAAAAAAGAAGTTGTCGATAGCAAAAAAAGAGCGGAATTCATAACCAAAAAACTAGTGCCTTTATTGGAAAAATACACTTCGGATTTTCCACAAATGCACGAATCGGGTTTGATTTTTGTCAAAACTTTGGATGCGGAAATTATTAAAAAAGAAATTCCGCTTTTTATCGGACTAACCCTTTTGGTTGCCGCTTTGCTGTTGTTTTTCTTTTTTCGTTCGTTTTCGCCAATGCTTATTTCATTGTTTATTGTAAGTATTGCAGTGATGTGGACTTTCGGGTTTATGGGATTGTTCAATTTTCAAATCAGCATTCTGACTGCCATTATTCCGCCTTTGGTAATCGTAATCGGGGTGCCGAATGCCATTTTTTTAATCAATAAATATCAGCAGGAGATTATTTTACATGGAAATCAAGCCAAATCCTTACAAAGAGTAATCAGCAAGACAGGGAATGCCATTTTGATGACCAATTTAACAACGGCTATCGGTTTTGCCACATTTATAATTGTAAATAACAAATTGCTAAAAGAATTCGGAATAATTGCTTCCTTATCGGTTTTTTCCATTTTTATTCTTTCGCTTTTAATGATTCCTATCATTTACAGTTTCAAAAAAATTCCGAAATCCAAACATTTGGCTCATTTGAACAAAAAATGGACAAATAAGTTTATCAATTGGTTAATTAATACCGTTAGATACAAATATCAATATATTTTCGGAATGGTTTTGTTGTTGGTCATTATCAGTATGATAGGAATTTACAAAATCAATATTTCCGGTAGTATTTTAGCCGATTTACCCCGTAATACCAAATTTTATAGAGATATTAAATTTTTTGAGCAAGAATTCGGTGGAATTTTACCTTTGGAAATTATGATAGACACCAAACGAAAGAAAGGTGTTTTTAAACCCAAAAATTTAAAAAAAGCGGATGAATTACAACAGGCAATAGAAGAAATTCCGGAGTTGTCCAGACCGGTATCGGTTGTTAATTTGGTAAAATATATCAAGCAAGCTTTTTATAATAATGATCCCAAATATTATCAACTTCCTTCCAGAAACGAGCGTGCTTTTATTATGAGTTACTTAAAAAAAGACAAGAAGGGAGAAAATAATATTTTAAAATCTTATACCGATTCTTTGCAAAGATATATGCGGATAACTTCTTTTATGAAAGATATTGAAACCGACAGAATGGAAAAAGTAGAAGATTATTTGGCGATGAAATCCAATAAACTTTTTCCCAAGGATAAATATGAGGTGATTGTTACCGGCAAAGCCAAACTGTTTTTGAAAGGAACTCATTATTTGATTGACAATTTGGCGGTATCTTTGAGTTTGGCCATTTTATTGATTTTTATTTTTATTGCTTGGATGTTTCGTTGGTCATGGAAAATGGCTATTATTTCGGTTATACCCAATTTGCTCCCGTTGATGATTACCGCAGGTTTAATGGGTTTTTTAAAAATTCCTTTAAAACCTTCCACCATATTGATTTTTAGTATAGCATTTGGAATTTCGGTAGATGATACCATACATTATTTGGCAAAATTACGTCAGGAATTACGTCATCATCAGGGTAAGGTTAGACGTTCGGTTTATAAGGCATTGCGTGAAACCGGATTGAGTATGTTTTATACTTCCATAGTTTTATTTTTCGGATTTTTGGTCTTTTTAGGTTCCAGTTACGGAGGCACCAAAGCCTTGGGCGGACTGATATCTTTTACATTATTGGTAGCTATGTTTTCCAATTTATTGCTTCTTCCGGCGCTGGTTCTTTTCTTGGATAAATACTTTAAAAATAAAGAAGATTATCAAGCCCCCGAACTGGTTATTTTCCCTGAAGATGATGAAGATAAAAATGATAACCGATGAATGAATTTCAATTATTTGTAAAATTAGGTTGGCAACATATTTTGAGTTTTTCTTCCTGGGACCATTTGTTGTTTTTGATTGCTTTGATTGTAGTTTTTGAATTGAAAGCATATAAAAAAATCATTTTGTTGATTTCTCTTTTCACGTTGGCTCATACTACCAGCTTATTATTATCCGCTTATAATTTTATTAAAGCGGATGAAAATCTGATTGAACAATTAATTCTTTATACCATATTGATTACGGCCTTTTCCAATATTATTTTTACCAATAAAGCTGTTTTGCACAAAGTGCATTATTATTTTTCATTTATTTTCGGTTTGATTCACGGTTTGGGTTTTGCAAGAGATTTTAAGATGATGATAGCCGGACAGAAAACCATTTTGTTTCCGGTATTGGAATTTACACTAGGTATCGAGGCGGCTCAGATTGTTTTTGCAGTAGTATTCCTGATAGTGGTCGCCGCATTAACCAATTTGCCGACATTTAACAAACGTGATTTTATAAAAATTGTTTCCGCTTTGATTATCGGTTATGTATTCGGAAAATTATAAAAAAGTCGCTCTATACCGAACGACTTTTAAAAATATAACATAATAAGGATATTATTTAACTCGTATTTTTTGACCTACTTTGATATTATTTCCTTTTAAATGATTAAGTTTACGTAATTTTTGGATAGATACCCCGTAGTTAACATGAATTCTGTAAAGGGTTTCCCCGGGTTTTACAATATGATATACGGGTTTATTTTCTTGTTTTTCAGTGTGGGTTTCATTAGATGCAGTTTGTGAATTATCGCTCTTCTCGGTTTTTTGAGCTTTATCAAAAGGCACACGAATTACTTGACCAACACTTATTTTGGAATCTTTATCAAATTTATTTGCTTGTAACAAATCTTCCAATTTAAGATTGAATTTTTTTGCAATTGAAAAAAGTGTTTCCCCTTCTTTTACTATATATCTTTCTTTTTCCGGAATTTCTTCAATAGGAGATGAAACGTTTTTTTCTTCAACAGAGGTCTCTTCCACAACGGTTTCCGGTTGATCTTCTGTTTCATCAACTGCTACTTGTCCGGTCGATTGTTGTTCATCAGGGGTATTTTCGGATTCCGTTAAAACGAGAATTTGTCCTTCGTAGATATCAAAATCATTTAAGTTGTTAATTTCCTGAATTTTTTTAACGGGTATATTGAATTTTTTTGAAATGGTAAAAAGTGTTTCTCCGGCTTTTACTTCATAGATGAATTTTTTGTCTTTGTCAGAAGTCGTATCATTTTGTTTTTCCACTTTAATACTCATTTCTTTCAAAACTTCTTTATCCAAATCATGCAAGTGATATTTATTAATTAGATAAATAAGCTTATCGGGATAACTGGGGTCGGTGGCATAGCCTGCTTTTTTTAGTCCCTTTGCCCAAGCTTCATAATCCGTTTTAGGTAATCTAAACAAAAAAGCATAACGTCTACGGTTAGCTAAAAACTTGGAATGATCAACATAGGATTCTTCCGGTTTTTCATATTTTCTAAAACATTCTTGTAATTCATCGTCATCATATAAATATTTATCACCTTGCCAATCCGAATGGCATTTGATACCAAAATGATTGTTGGCTTTTTGTGCCAGCTCGCTTTTTCCCGATTGAGATTCCAAAATTCCTTGGGCGATAGTAATACTAGCCGGAATTCCAAATTCTTTCATTTCTCTTTGAGCAATAGATTTGTATCGGGCAATATATTTCAACATATCAATATCGGCTGTGCCATAATCGGATGGAATATCTTTTTTATTGATAACAGGTTTTTCGGTTTTTTCAATTTTTTCTTCAACTGTTTTTTTTGAAGAACCACAACTCCCTAATAAAAAGGATAACAGTATTAAAGAAATACCTATTTTTTTCATAAATTAAAAATATTTATATTAATAGACAAAGTTAATAAAAATTTCTCATTTTAATTTTTTTATTCTTGTATAAAATTAAATGTGTATTTTTGCAAGCCAATAAAATTTCAATGAATATCAACGTTTTAGATAGTAAAGGGAGATTTTTGCCCGTTATGGAAAGCTTTTTATCAGTTCAGGGGGAGGGTTATCATACCGGATTAACTTCATATTTTATACGTATCGGTGGATGTGATGTCGGATGCCACTGGTGTGATGTAAAAGAAAGCTGGAATCCCGACTTACATCCTCCGATAGAAGTTCGGGAAATTGTAAAAAATGTTCCGGATCATATTCCAACTATTGTAATAACTGGCGGTGAACCTACTTTGTATAATTTGGATTTTCTAATTCAAGAATTAAAAAAAGCAGGCAAACAAATTCACTTGGAAACCTCCGGTACGGGAAGAATTGTAAAAGGTATGGATTGGATATGCCTATCTCCTAAAAAAAACGAAAATCCAAAAAAAGACTTTTATTCGGTTGCCAATGAACTTAAAATTATCATACATAATAAAACCGATTTTAAATTTGCAGAAGAACAAGCAAAATTTGTAAAACGGCAAACCCATTTGTATTTACAACCTGAGTGGAGCAATAGAGAAAAGATGACCCCTTTGATTATAGAATACATCAAAAAAAATCCCCATTGGAAAATTTCTTTACAAACACATAAATATTTAAATATACCCTAAAGTATGCTCACTTTCATAAAATATTAAAAATCCTTTTAATGACTAAAAAAAAATTTATATATTAGCAGGATGAAATTCTTGTGAAAGGATTTTATTTTAAATTTTAAATTAAACAATTTTAAATCAAGACTTTAAATATTCATTCATATGAAGCCTAAAAAATCACCCAAAGCAAATTTGAATAATTATAGCACAACTTTTATGCTGATTGGTTTGGTTTTGGTCACTTTTCTTACTTGGAGATTGATTGAAATGAAAACTTATGAAAAAGAAATTGCTATTGATAAGTTAAATCTACAAGGAAGTGACGAAGAAGAAACTTTGGAAGTAAATGTAGAAGAAATTAAACTTCCACCGCCACCGGTACAACAAGCACCGCCCGAAGAAATCAAGGTAATAGAAGATGAAGAAGATGTAAAAGAAGATATTATTCAATCTTCCGAAACCGATGATACCGAAGAAATTCAGGAAGTGGAAGATATTCAAACAGAAGAAGTAGAAGAACCCGATGTGGAAGTTGCTTTCCAATTCATCCAAAATCCTCCTATTTATCCGGGTTGTGAAGGAAAAAAAGGAAAAGCACTAAAAGATTGTATGAGTAAAAAAATACAAAAATTTGTCAATAGAAATTTTAACACTTCTATTGCTTCCGATCTGGGACTTTCCGGAGAAAATGTTCGCATTTTAACGATGTTTACCATTGATAAAACCGGAAAAGTTACCAATATTAGAACCCGTTCAAAATATAAAGAATTGGAAAAAGAAGCCAGACGTGTTATTGCCAAACTTCCGAAAATGAAACCCGGACAACAAAGAAATCGTCCGGTAAAAGTTACTTACACTTTACCAATTATATTTAGAGTAGAAGAGGATTAAAAAAAAATTATATAATTTAAGGCCGGTTTTTATACCGGCTTTTTTTATTTTAATTATAGGGGGCAAACATTCATAATGGAAAAATGATGTAAATTTGTAAAAAAAAATATAATGGATATCAGAAAATATTTAGACAGCACCTACCTCAAAACACCAGAACAAGCGGGAATCAGTGAAAAAGAAACTGAAGAAAAAGTAAAGGAATTGATAAAAGAAGCCATTGATAAGGGTTTTTATTTGGTAATGATAAGACCCGAATATGTAAAATTAGCAAGAAAAATGATAGACGAAGCCGGAGCGGATGTAAAAGTAGGAACGGTTATCGGATTTCCCGAAGGAACATTAAACTATAAACTAAAATTGGCAGAAGCTCAAAAAGCTATAAATGACGGAGTGGACGAATTGGATTATGTAGTAAATTACGAGCTTTTTAAAAAAGGCGAAATCAATCAAGTAAAAAAAGAAGTATTTGAAGGAACACTTTTGGGGATTAAAAACGGAAAAGTAGTCAAATGGATTATAGAAGTTGCCGCATTAACTCCCGAACAAATTGCCTCTCTTACACAATTGATAAGAGATGTTGTCATACAATCGGTTGGTTTGGAGCACGCAAAAGATGTATTTGTAAAATCTTCAACCGGATTTTATAAAACAAAGGATGGAAAACCCAACGGCGCAACCCCCGAAGCCATCAAAATCATGATACCTAATGCAGATCCGCTGCCGGTAAAAGCCGCCGGTGGTGTCAGAAGTTATGAAGATGCTTTGAAAATGATAGAATTGGGCGTGAAACGTATTGGAACTTCTTCTGCAAAAATTATAGCGGAAGGCGGTAAAACACAATCCGGATATTAATCGTATCTTGGCTATATAAATGATGAAAAAAATATTTGGTTTCATATTAACATTGGTCTTATGGTCAGTCAATGGACAGGATGCTCAGTTGGCTTCACCCAGAGCTACTTTTTCCACACATTTGGAAAACCTCAAACCAAATAATTATCATCCGGAATTATCTGCCAAAACAATTTATGGTTTACCTTTGGACCAAGCCAAAGATAAAGCTATTAAACTTAAATATATTTACGACGGCAAAGGAGTTTTTATCGATTATAATAATATCCCCTCTGACCCGAATTATATCGATAGTTTGAATTTCCCGGTTCCTAAGCATGCTTATAAGCCTTTCCCTTTTCGTTTCCCGGATATTTATTTGGAAAAATATGGAAAAAATTGGTATTACTCCAAGCATACGGTTGCTATAATAGACTATTTATACCATCAGATTTACCCTTTGGGAGCCGATCTTTTGGTGCAATATGTGCCGGCTGAATTAAAATTCAAAATACTCGGGTTGGAACTATGGCAGTGGATAGGTTTGATACTGATAATTTTCATTACTTATTTTTTACATATACTTTTCAAGAAAATTTTATACTTTTTCTTGAAACTGACAAAAAACATTATTATCAAATTTCCCATTGAAAATCTGGATGAACGCTTAAAACAATTTTCGCATCCGCTTTCCTATATATTCGGTATTTATGTTATGCAAATGATGATTCCTTATCTATTATTGGATCACCGGATAGGAAATTGGATTATTGCCGCTTTGATTTTTGCAAAAATTGTTTTTTGGATTTTTGTTTTCTTAAAATTGGTTGATGTTTTTATAACCGTTTACAAAGATAGGGTGCAAAAAACAGAAAGTCTGTTAGATGATCAATTGCTCCCGATTTTGGAAAACACTTTAAAAACCATAGTTATAATCTTCGGTATTTTTAAAATGCTGATTGTAATGGGTGC
>JALSPZ010000349.1 GCA_026985675.1 Flavobacteriales bacterium | reverse complement strand
GATGAATTTGCGGTTTTGATAGCTTTGGAAGGGGGTAAACCCATCAGTTATGCACGTAGTGAAGTCAATAGAGCTTTGGATAATATCAAAACCGGCATTAGAGAAACTTATTTATTTGACGGAGAAAAAATACCTATGAATTATTTGAATGGTAAAGGTAAAACCGCTTATACGATTTATCAGCCCATAGGTCCTGTTTTGGCTATTACTCCTTTTAATTTCCCATTAAATCTTGCTCTGCATAAATTGATTCCCGCCATTGGCGCAGGAACAAGTATCACCATAAAACCTGCTCCACAAGCGCCGCTGACAATGTTGGCTTTGGCAAGATTAATAGACGATTTAGGTTTGCCGAACGGAGCTGTCAATATCCTTTTTACTGACAACGAACATTCACAAAAAATGGTGGAAGACGATAGATTTAAAATATTGTCTTTTACAGGGAGCGATAAGGTGGGGTGGAAATTGAAGTCATTGGCAGGAAAGAAAAAGGTTTTATTGGAATTGGGTGGGAATGCCGGAGCAATTGTTGATCAAACGGCAAATTTGCAAAGAGCTGCACGAAAACTGGTTTACGGAAGTTTTTTAAATGCCGGACAGATTTGTATTTCTACCCAAAGAATTTATGTGGAAACTGCTGTTTTTGAAGAATTTATAAATTATTTTTTAAACGAAACATCCAAAGTAAAATCGGGATATATGCTTGATGAAGAGGTTATCAATAGCAGTATGATTTCGTCCGATGATGTCAAACGCATTGACAACTGGATAAAAGAAGCGGTAAATGAAGGCGCAAAAATTCTTTCCGGAGGTTATATTTTGGACAAAGAACATAATATATATGCTCCAACGGTTTTAACTAATACAAATAAAAATATGAAAATCAATTCTGAAGAAGCATTTGCACCGGTGGTTGTAATTGAAAAAATAAAAGATTTTGATGAAGGAATTCAACGGATAAATGAATCCAGATTCGGATTGCAAGCGGGAGTTTTTACCGATAGTATGGAAAATATGAAGAAAGCACAAAATGAATTGGAAGTCGGAGGGGTTATTTTTAACGAGTCACCGGGATTTAGGATTGACAGTATGCCGTATGGCGGAATAAAAGACTCGGGAGTGGGTAGAGAAGGGGCTAAATATGTTTTAAAAGAATATACCGAACCTAAACTTATAGTGATTTAATTAAAAATGATTTTTATATAATGTCTTTACGAAATAAATTTTTGTTGTTATTAATCTTATTTTTCATAATGATAATCCTAAACCTGATATTGGGTTCGGTTTGGATACCTTTAAAAAACTTGGGATATATTTTAACCGATTCTTCATTGGAAACCGTGTATGCTTCCATTGTTTGGGATTATAGAATTCCGAAATTAATCACGGTTATACTCACGGGAATAGCTTTGAGTGTAAGTGGATTGCTTATGCAAACGCTATTTAGAAATCCCATTGTAGGACCTTATGTTTTGGGATTGAGTAGCGGTGCAGGTTTATTGGTCGCCTTGTTTATTTTTGGTGCCGGACTGTTTGGTTGGAGTCCGGGAGATGTTAGTTTGACGGTAGGAGCTGCTTTGGGGAGTATATTAACTTTATTATTGGTTTTGATAATATATTATCGTCTAAAAGATACTTCGGCTTTATTGATTTCAGGTCTTATGATGGGAATTTTTACGGGTGCCATTATCAGTGTTATGAGTTATTTTGCCGAAGCGGAAAACCTTCAAAAGTATATTTTTTGGTCTATGGGAAATTTAGGCAATTTGTCGTATGCTCAGATTTTTTTGTATTTATTAATTGTATCAATTTCCATTTTTATGCTTTTGTTTTATGTCAAAGCTTTGAATGCTTTGCTTCTGGGAGAACAATATGCAGAATCCTTAGGTTTTTCATTAAAAAAAATCCATTTGGGTATTTTGATAATTACCGGTTTGCTCACAGGTGTGGTAACCGCTATGGTAGGTCCGGTAGCTTTTATAGGATTGATTGTTCCGCATATTGCTCGGATTTTTTTTAAATCCAATTTGCATCAAATTTTAATACCGGCAGTTATTCTAACAGGAGGAATATTGATGTTGGGATTTGATACCCTTGCACAAGTTCCCGGCAGTAATATCAATTTGCCTATAAATAGCATAACCGCTTTATTTGGTGCGCCTTTGGTTATTTATTTGATATTCAAATCAAGGAAAAATTAACAAAAAAAAGTATTTTTTTATTGAAAATTAATTAAACCATTAAAATATTCTTTATATTTGCCTGTGTAACTAAAAAAACTTAAATTATGAGCATGATTAAAGAATTTAAAAAATTTATAATGGGCGGCAATGTAATAGAATTTGCCGTGGCAGTTATTATGGCTGGCGCCATTGGCTTGGTTGTCAAGGGATTCGTCAGTATGATTGTGATGCCGGTTGTCAGTCATTTTACCGGTGGTGTAAGTTTCAAAGATTGGAAAATTGTATTGGATGAAGCCGTTAAAGAGGGAGATAAAATTGTTCGTCCCGAAAATGCCATTATGTATGGACAATGGATTGATACAATTATCAATTTATTAATCGTAGGTTTGGTAATGTTTTTGATTGTAAAAATTTATAATAATATGAAAAAGAAAGAGGAAGAAGCACCAGCCGAACCCCCTGCACCTTCAAATGAAGAAGTTTTATTGACTGAAATTAGAGATTTATTGAAAAAGTAATACATTTTTCAAAATTAATAGAAAGGCGACCTAAATATTTGGGTCGCTTTTTTTTTGAAATATCAAACCTATTGTTCTGAATTGTTTTAACCATTTATCAATTCTTTTAAGAAGAATATATATTTATCTAGTCATTACACAAATTATACAACATATAAAATTTAATTGGTTGTAATTTTACTCTTATTAAATTTTAAAACAAACAATTATGATGAAAAAAATTATTTTATTAAGTTTAATGATAATTTTGAAAACTGTTCAAGCACAGCTTATTTCTGATTATTATTTCGAAGAAGAGTCTTTGGCTGCCTATGTAGGTATTTCCGGAGGAACAACAGCAATTGCTGCAAGTAATGATGATGGTGAAGCAACTGTCCCAATCGGGTTTACTTTTAAATTTAACGGGACAGATTATACACAAGTTACTGTAGGTGTAAATGGCGCAATATCTTTTACCGAAACCCAAATATCTTATAGTAATGATTTGGCATCAAACTCAAGTGGACATAAAAATATGATAGCTCCTCTATGGGATGATTTATATTTAAGATCCGGTGATAATGGAGTTATTTTATATAAAACTATTGGGGTTGCCCCCTTAAGAAAATTTATAGTGGAATGGAAAGATGCATCTTGGTTTGGAAGCGGTCAAAAAGTAACATTTTCTTTGACTTTGAATGAAAGTTACAATAGTATAGAATTTCGTTATGGAACGACAACCTCCACGGAAACTCGTTCTGCTTCTATAGGAATTAATGATGGTTCAGGACATTTCATCAGCATAACACCAGGAAATCCTGCTACTTCAAGTACTACAACTTCAAATGATAATATCTCCAGTGCTGATTTTCCAAGTATGAAATTATATAGGTTTACTCCTGAACCGCCTGTAAATGATTCTTTCTATCATCCGATAGAAGTCCCTTCCTTAGCTACTTATGCCGATACTTTCTTATATGCTTTTAATATCGGAGCAACCAACTCGGGAGGAGATACTCCGGATTGTGCTTCTTTTAATGGTGGTGATGTTTGGTATAAATTTACAGCACCAACGCGGGGAGCAGTTCAAATCAAAAGGACAGTGGATGGTCCTTGGGGAGCATTTGGTTATGCTATTTATCCGGCAAATAATTATACAGGACAAGAATTGATGTGTGGAACGATTACCGAAAGTCATATCAATGAAATATATTACATATATAATTTAGAACCCGGAACTCAGTATAAACTTAGAGTATGGGAATTTGGAAATAATGATTTTGGAACAGTTCAGTTTGCCTTAAGAGCTGCGGATAATGACGGCAATCTCAATGCTTTTAATGTTAATGTTCAGGATGTAAACTCCTCAAATTTTGTTAAAACTTATGCAAATAATGAAGGAGCAACCGAATCTCCCAATCAAAATAACTGTACCGGTAATAATTTTCAAGGTGGAGATGTGTGGTTCAAGTTTACAGCTCCTATTTCAGGAAAAGTTAATGTATATATCCCTGAAACAACCGATTGGTCTTCGGTAGCTCATTCTCTCCATGAAACATATAATGGAGGAAGTATCGATTGTGGTATATCATTTGATACAAATTTATCGGGAAATGTTCCTGCCGAATATTTATACACGGGCTTAACACCCGGAAATGTTTATTATTTGAGAATGTTTGATTATGGCAATAATAATTTTGGAACTGCCGCTTTCTATCTGGTGAATGATTCGGTATTAGGTATAGAAGATTATGAAGCATTAAACTTTAAATATTATCCGAATCCTACCACTGATTTTATGAATATAACTTCTGAAAATACAATTACAAAAATAGAAGTGATGAATATTACCGGACAACAGGTTATACAAATGATGCCTCAAAGACAAAAAGCGCAAATTAATTTATCCAACTTACCCAAAGGAATTTATCTAATGAAAGTAAATACGGGTGATAATAGCAAAGTTGTTAAAATCATTAAAAAATAGATTCAATTTTTATGTTTAATTTAAGAAAGGCCGCAGATTGCGGTCTTTTTTAATTTTTTTTTTGATTAATCAACCTTATTTTATTCTTACTTATTATCTTTGTCAATAAAAAATATAACTTATGAAAATAGCCATAGGTAACGATCATGCCGGTACCGAATATAAATTTGCCATTATTGAATTATTGGAAAAATTAGGACATAAGGTTATAAATTACGGCACGAACTCTGCTGAAAGTGTAGATTATCCGGATTTTATTCATCCGGTTGCAAAGGCAGTTGAAAATAATGAAGCCGATTTTGGAATTATTTTATGTGGAAGTGGTAATGGTGCAGCCATTACGGCTAATAAACATCAAGGGATTAGAGCCGCATTGTGTTGGTCCAAAGAATTGGTAGAATTGGCCCGCTTACATAATGATGCTAATATTTTGAGTCTTCCCGCCCGATTTATTTCCAAATATCAAGCATTGGAATATGTGCAAACTTTTTTAGATACCGAATTTGAAGGGGGACGCCATCAAAGAAGGATTGAAAAAATTCCAATATAAATCCTAATTATTATAATTGATAGTATTGAAAATTCAATTTTTTTAAGAATATTCATATCGATTTGACAAACATCGTAGTTTTTTGTATTTTTGCATATTATTTCCTGCCCGTTATCAGGTAGGATTTATTTTTTAATCCATTTTAAAATTTACAATTATGTCTAAAATAGTATATTTAACACCCGAAGGACTCAAGAAGTTAAAGGAAGAATTGGAATATTTGAAATATACTGAGATGCCTGAAATTACTAAAAGAATTGCAGAAGCCCGAGACAAAGGAGATTTATCCGAGAATGCCGAGTATCATGCAGCAAAAGAAGAACAAGTAAGGGTAAACAATAAAATTCAAGAATTACAAAGTACTTTGGCCAGAGTAAGAATTTTGGATGATAAAGATCTGGATACTTCCAAAGTTTTGATTTTTTCTACCGTTAAAATAAAGAATGTTAATAACGGTATGGAAAAAACTTACACCTTGGTATCCGAAAGCGAAGCGGATTTAGCGGCTGGGAAAATATCGGTGGAATCACCCATCGGAAAAGGACTGTTAGGTAAAGAAGTGGGAGATATTGCCGAAATACAAGTACCCGCCGGTATTGTTAAGTTTGAGATTTTAGAAATTACAAGAGAATAGGTTTCGGTATTTTAATACATAAAAAAGGGAGCTATGCTCCCTTTTTTATTGATTTTTCATTAGATCCTCGTGTCCTTTGATCAGTTCATCTACCACTTCCGGATTGGTTAAAGTGGATGTATCTCCAAAACCGGTTGAGTTTTCGGCTATTTTTCTCAAGATTCTACGCATAATTTTACCCGAACGTGTTTTGGGTAAAGCCTTAACAAACTGAATTTTATCCGGTTTGGCAATCGGACTGATAAGTTTAGCTACTCCTTTGATTAATGAATTTCTTAATTCATCTTCCAAATCATCGGGTTTTTCAGGTGCTACAACATAAGCATAAATCCCTTGTCCTTTTATGGAATGAGGAAATCCTACAACAGCAGATTCTGCTA
>JALSPZ010000348.1 GCA_026985675.1 Flavobacteriales bacterium | reverse complement strand
GTTCGGAAGTTTTGTCGTTGCCTGCTTATGTGGTTAGAGGGAGCTTGTATTATTCCAACAGGTATTTTAATAGGAATTTGTTTGTGCAGGCTGGAATTACCGCAAAATATTTTGAAGCGTTTTATGCACCGTATTATCATCCGGTTTTGGGGGATTTTGTGGTGCAACGGGAGGAAAAAATAGGAGGATATCCTTTGTTGGATGTTTTTGTGAATTTTAAAGTCAAAAGGTTTAGATTCTATTTTAAAGCTGAACATATCAATGGGCTTTGGGAATATAAAAAGCCAAAATATTATGTTGCGCCGGGCTATCCTTATCGGGATTTTTTGATACGTTTCGGGATTAATTGGGTGTTTTTTAATTAGTTTTTTCCTAAAAGTTTTTTTAGAGGTTTGCAAATGAATCAAAAACCATAATTTTTTATTACTTATACATATACATATTGAGTAATCAAAAATCGGTTAAAATAAAAAATAGGGCATTTATGAATATAAATTTTGATAAAAATAATACACAAAATGATACCCAAAGTATTTTAAATTCGGTGGAAATCAAAAGGAAATATAGCAAGCAAATTCTTATCAAAAATTTATTGAAAATGTTAGCATTCATTTTATTGCTTATCATTTGTATTATGGAGTGTGAGAAAATTTTAAAATACATACCAAGTTTTTTATTGTTTGTTATAGCCCTTGTTTTTGTTTTCTTTATCGGAATAATAATTATTTTGACTTCAACAGCACACGAAAAATCATCAATTTTTCATACGAAAGATAATTTATTTGCCTTTTTTTTCTATTTATCTGTAATAGTGGGGATTGCAGGTTATATTTTTTCTGACGGAATAATAGCAAAATATTTTATATTCGCCCCTGTTTTATCGGGAATACTTTTACTTTTGGTTTTATTTCAAGGAAATTTATTTTTTGAATTATATATATCTTTTGTAGAATATAAACAGTCAAAATTTATTAAGTTTATGACATCTTATTCTTATCGTGGAAATACTTATTTTGTTTATGAACAATTGGAAATACCGGATTTTGAAAAAGCAAAATTATTATCAAACCTAAAATTTAAAGAAAATTACTCCGAATTGGCAAAACTATTGGAAGCAGGAGAAATAAGTTCTGAAACTACTTGGTTAAATTATTAATTAGGTCTAATCAATACCAATAATAAGCATCTTTTATATGTTCAATATCTTTTCTGTATTGATTGAGAATAACGGAAATGATGTCAAAACGGATTTCCAAATCCAAATTTTTTTGTTCTATATATTGATTGACGGCTTCCAGAAGTAATTTGGTTTTTTTCTTATTGACAAAAATTTCAGGTTTTCCGTAATGTTCAGATGAACGGGTTTTTACTTCGACTACGACCAAAATATTGTCTTTTTGTGCAATAATATCGATTTCGGCTTTTTTGAAACGCCAATTGGTTTCTAAAATTTGATATCCTTCATTTTTTAGAAATTCTTGTGCCAATTTTTCTCCTTGTATGCCCAGTTCGTTATGTTGTGCCATTTGTGTTGAGTTCTGCGATTAATTGTTCGATTTTATGATAAACGAGATGATAATCGGGGAGTTCTTTTCCGGTATAAATCCAAATCAAATGATAAAATATATCTTTTTTTAACCGGTGTTGTTGTAAACGGAATGCTTCTCTCATTAGCCGTTTGACACGGTTTCTATCCACGGCTTTTTTAAACTTTTTTTTAGACACAAAGAAAGCCGTTTTATATCCGGGCAATTTGTTGTTTTCTATTGAGTATACAACTCTTACGGGATATTTATGCAATGATTTTCCTTCATGAAAAAGTTTTTCAATAGTCTTTTTGTTTTTGATAATTTTGCTTTTGGGCAATGTGTTATTTTTCATTTTCATTGCGTTTGTAAACATTATTTTCCGGATTTATATCAGCCATATAACCAAAAGGGTCAATGGTAATAAAATCAATTTTTTCCAAAGGAATATCAATTGTAAATTCATATTGCGGAACTGCCCATTTCCAAACGGGTAAAATATTTTGTTTAAGATTTGGAAATGGATTTTCTTTAATGTTTCTCAATAAATCCAATGGAATATAGTAATAATACAAATTGCCGGCAGTGTCTTGAACAAAAATATCCAAAGGCATACCCATTTCATCCAGACGTTTGATTTTTATTTTGGTTTTTTGCCCTTCTGCGGACACTTTATCAACTGCATAATCGATATGGTGTGTTGTTTCTATCCAATCGTTTTTAAAAATTCGTAGGTCCATACCGGAAACTTTTTGTGCTATTTTGAAAAAATCATCGGGTTGGGGGTGTTTCATTTTCCATTGTGCATAATATTCTTGTAAGGTTTGCCGAAGTTTTTTTCCTCCCATAATATATGATAATTGGGTCAATACCAATTTTCCTTTGTCATAAGCACCAATCCAATAGGCCAAGTTAGTTGTATAATGGTCGGAATGTGTGCTGAGCGGTTCGTCTTTCCCTTGATGTACCAAGAATCGATAAGAATTATAAGAGTTCTGGAACAAGTCGGCTCCTTTGTTTCCGTTAACGATTAAATTAGCCATATCTTGAATATATGATGTAAATCCTTCGTCCATCCAAGGATATTGAGCTTCGTTGTTTGCCAATGCAAACTGAAACCAAGCGTGTCCCATTTCGTGCTGAACCGTTCCTCGTAAACTATTAAATTTTTTGTCTCCCAATACAAAAGTTCCCATAGCATATTCCATACCGCCATCTCCGGCTTGGATGATATTGTATTTTTTGTAAGGATATTTGCCTATATATTCGTTATAAAATTCCATAGTTTTAATGGCAAACGGTTTAAGTTTTGTCCATCTTTCAATGGTTTTGGGATTATTTTGGTAAAAGAAATGTAATGTAATTCCGTCGGATGTTTTGGAGATATCGTGAATATAATCGGGGTCGGCTGCCCAAACAAAATCGTGTACATTCGGAGCATAAAAATGCCAAGTTAGTTTACCGTTTTTGGGGATGTTCAGTGGTTTGTCCGTTGGATAGTTTTTGCCAACCTCTTCCGGATTTTGCAGATATCCCGAAGCGGCTACCATATAATTGGCGGGTACTTTAAGTTTAACGTTAAAATCGCCCCATACGTTATAAAATTCTCTTCCCAAATAAGGGTCGGTGTGCCAACCTTGCAAATCGTATTCGCAAATTTGGGGATACCATTGTGCCATAGAATAATCGATACCTTCTTTGTTATCACGACCGGAGCGTCTTAAAAGTTTTGGTATTTGTGTAAGGTAATCCAAATGGAAAATTGTAGAATCTCCAGGTTTTAAGGCTTGATTAAGTTCCGCTTCCAAGATAGTTCCTACGATTTTATAATTTAATTTTTTATTGTTTTGTAGAAATTCATAGATTTGGACAAAACCGATTTCGTCCGGTTTTAGATTTTGTATGGTTTTATCAAGGTTTCTGTCAGGGTCTTCCAAAGTTCTGTTTCGCCAATCCATAGCACTTCCGGGTTGAAAAGCATTCCAATATAAATGAAAGAAAGCCTTCTTTAAGGTATCTTTGGAATTATTGTAATAAATCAATTTAATCTTTCCCTTATACTGATTTTTTGCAGTATCCAAGTCGGCGGTAATAAAGTATTTGACACGTTGTTGCCAATACCCCCGTTTTTCAGGTTCGGTTAAAGGTTGTCTTGATAAATTTGAAGATGGTTTTTTAATTGTTTGAGTGGTTTTACAAGCTGTAAAAATAAAGATAATGCTAATAAATAATATTATTTTTTTCATAAAATAAAAATTTAAAAAAATCCGGACAAATTGTATGACCGGATTCAAAAATACAAAAATAAGTTAATGTATCAGATTTTTGTAATAACAAATTCTGTTCGTCTATTAACTTGATGTTCTTTTTCGGAACATTTTACATCATTCCAACAATGATTTTTAATTCGACTTTCTCCAAAACCTTTGGCTCTTAAGCGTGATGGGTCTATGCCGTGCTTGATAAGATAATCCATAGTTGACCTAGCTCTTTTTTCGGAAAGGGCTTCATTATATTTGTCTGAACCTCTTGCATCGGTATGAGATTCCATACTGATTTTCATATTTGGATATTCTTTCATCAACTTTATGAGTTTATTCAAAATAACCGCTGCATCCGGACGAATATTCCATTTGTTATAATCAAAATGTATAGGTTCGATTTGGAATTTAACTAATTTTATCGGGACAAAATATTCTTTGTTTTCAATAAGTGTATCAAAGATAATTCTTCTAGGTAGATAATCGGGATTTCTGGCTTCAATTTCCAATTTTATATTTTTACCTAGATGTTCGGGAGAGATTTTATATACTGCACAAGCATTTTGGTCGGTATCTAAAACGGTACTTTCATTTGAATTTTCATATACTCTGATTTCACTATTCGGCAAAGCTTTATTTGTATCAAAGTCTGAAACACAAGCTTTGAGTTTAATTTCTGTAATTTTACTGAGCGTTAAGTCTTTAATAATTACAGGTTCATGAATGTTGTAGGTTGTAAATTGTACTTCGGCGGGATTATAACCCGATTTGGTGGCTTTTAAAATATAGCGTCTATGTGGTTCAATAACGAAACGATATTTTCCATTGGGCTGAGATAGTATTGAATCTTTTAATTTGCCTTCTTCATATAATTTTACAATTGCATAAGGCACTATTTCTTTTTTCTCTGTTTGTGTTACTCCCTTTAGATAGAACAAAGGTTTGATTTCTTTAAAGTCCGTAAACATATATATATCATCATTTCCTTTGCCTCCGAAGCGATTGGAAGAAATAAATCCCATTTTTTTATTATGAAAAATAGCAAAAGCAAAATCGTCTTTAGCACTGTTATAAGGTAATCCCATATTTTTCAGGGCAATAAAATGGTCATTGATATAGAAAGCTACAAAAATATCCAAACCTCCTAAACCTGCGTGCCCGTCGGAAGAAAAATAGAGATTGTTGTATTCGTCAATAAAAGGAAATGTTTCGCTTCCTTCCGTATTTATTTCTGATCCTAAATTTTGGGGAATACCCAGCGTCCAATCGTCTTTAACTTCTACTTTATAAATATCAGATTTTCCATAAGAACCCGGCATATCCGAAGCAAAATATAAAGTTTTTCCGTCTTTACTTAATACGGGATGGGCACAGTTATAGTCATTACTGTCAAAATGAACTTCTTCGGGTTTTGACCATTTTCCATTTTTATAGAATGAACGATAAATTTTTAAATTATAGTCTCTGATGTTTCTTTTTTTACCTGGACGTAAATTATTTCTTGTAAAGAACATCACGGTATAATCCGAATTAAAAGTCGGGGAGCTTTCATGAAATACAGTGTTAATTTCAGATGAAAAATTTTTATATTTTATAAAATTTTTAGCAGTAGGTTTAGCTAGATATAAATCGGTATAAGGCAAATTATCATAGTCCGATAGTCTTTTTCCGGAAGTTTTCAAATTATTGGTTGTATATACCAAAAGTGAGTCCTGAAAAAATATACCACCATATTCCGTTAAATCGGAATTCAGGTCTAAGTTGGTAATTTTACATTGAGGTCCTTTTTCCAATAATTTATCAACAATATCAGCTTCCTTAAAAAACTCCTCTAAACGAGAATCGCTCATACCGGATTTTTTTTTGTAGGTAAGCATCCATTTAAACGATTCTTTATATTTTTGATTTTGTCGTAAGACCATTGCATATTTGAAATAATATAAAGGATCTATTTTTGGATTTTTTATGGCTTTTTGGTACCAAATTTCCGCATTTTGAGGATCGGAAATTGTATAATAGGCGTCTCCTAACTTTTGATAAATATAAAATTTTTCTTTTCGGTCGGTTTTTAATAAATTTTTATAAGCTTTTATGGCTTTTTGATATTGAAACAGATCAAAAAACCTATCTGCTTG
This sequence comes from Flavobacteriales bacterium, assembly GCA_026985675.1. Classification (GTDB taxonomy): domain Bacteria; phylum Bacteroidota; class Bacteroidia; order Flavobacteriales; family Flavobacteriaceae; genus JALSPZ01. Next base: position 377 of record JALSPZ010000348.1, on the reverse strand, counting down.
TTTGGTTCTTGAAGATTGAGCTACTATATTTATTGAATAAAAACTTATCAACAAAAATAAATGGAATTTAACTATTTTTTTCATATGAAAATTTCTTTATGCAAATATAAAAAATAGTTAAATTATTATAAAAATTATTATAATTTTTAAGAATTAAATTGATAAATTAATTAATTTGGTATTTAACTTATATAAATTAATATAAAATGTAACAAAAAGACCGTTGGATATCCAACGGTCTTCTTGTTTAAAATTTTATTAATTAATCTACACAGTGTAATTTTTTGTATTTATCCATTAACTCTTCAGGGGATTCGTCAAACTCAGGATGTTTAATGATTGCATCCACAGGACATACAGCGACACATTGAGGTTCG
>JALSPZ010000347.1 GCA_026985675.1 Flavobacteriales bacterium | reverse complement strand
TGGATTCCTACCGGCGAAGGAGAATCTTTATACTTACGTCCTGTTTATATTGCTACTGAAAATGCAGTAGCGGCATCACCTTCCAAAGATTACAGATTTATGATTATTGCTTCACCATCAGGCAAGTATTATTCAGGTGATGTTAAAGTAAAAATTGAAGACCGGTATAGTCGTGCTTGTGACGGAGGAGTGGGTTTTGCCAAAGCCGCTGGAAATTATGCCGCACAATTTTACCCGACTGAATTAGCTAAAAAAGAAGGTTTTCAACAAATCATCTGGACAGACTCCAAAGAACATGAATATTTGGAAGAAGCCGGAACTATGAATATGTTTTTTAGAGTTGGTGATAAGCTTTTGACTGCCCCGACGGATAGCTCACGAATCTTACCTGGAATTACCCGTAAAAGTATTCTGGAATTGGCTAAATATTATGATATTGACCATGAAGTAAGACCAGTTAAAGTATCAGAAATTATTGATGCTGCTAAAAAAGGAGAACTTAAAGAAATTTTCGGTGCCGGAACTGCTGCTACCGTTTTACCGATTGTTGGAGTTAAATACAAAGATTTTTATACGGATTTGCCAAAACCGGATGATAGCTATGCCGATAAATTCAAAAAATGGATAATGGATATTCAATATAATCGAACCGAAGACCCCTTCGGTTGGAGAGTTGAAGTTAAATAGAAAATCAAAACCTGTTAAAGCCACGATAATTATCTATCGTGGCTTTTTTACAAACTCTACCTTCTGTTTTTCGGTATAAGATTTGATAGATTATTTATAAAAACTTATTTTTACAAAAATTTTATACAAAATGAATTTAGATAAAGCAATTCAAGAACTTCCCGTAAAAGGATATCTGGACTTACCCATTGATAAAAATATAGATATTATTAAAGAAATCAACAGATTACGCAAAGAAAAGAATGTGGTAATCTTAGCACACTATTATCAAGTCCCCGAAATACAGGACATTGCTGATTTTGTTGGAGACAGTTTGGCTTTGGCACAACAAGCGGCAAAAACCAAAGCTGATATAATTTTATTTGCAGGCGTGCATTTTATGGCTGAAACAGCCAAAATTTTAAATCCTGACAAAAAAGTATTACTTCCTGATTTATTAGCAGGATGTTCTTTGGCAGAATCCGCTCCGAAAGATAAGTTTGAAGCTTTTAAAAAACAACACCCCGACTATGTAGTGGTTTCGTATGTAAACACATCAGCGGATATCAAAGCTTTAACCGATATTGTTTGTACTTCGTCAAATGCTGAAAAAATTATCAATTCCATTCCCAAAGACAAAAAAATAATTTTTGCTCCCGATAGAAATTTGGGAGCCTATCTTATAAAAAAAACCGGACGTGATATGTTGCTTTGGGATGGTGCTTGTGAAGTTCATGAAGAGTTTTCGTTGGAAAAAATACTTGAATTAAAAAAACAATACCCACAAGCCAAAATTATAGCTCATCCCGAATCAAGAGATTATATTTTGGACATTGCCGATTATATTGGTTCTACTTCCGGTTTGTTAAAATTTGTTCAAGAAAGCCCTTCTGAAATATTTATTATTGCTACAGAATCAGGTATTTTGCACAAAATGAAACAGTTAGCTCCCGATAAAACTTTAATTCCAGCTCCTCCCATTGAAGAAAATAATGAAAGAGCTTGTGCCTGTGCCGAATGCCCGTATATGAAAAGAAATACCCTTGAAAAAATTTATCTTGCTCTCAAGTATGAAAAACCGGAAGTAACCGTTGATGCAAAAATTGCAAAAAAAGCCGTAGTCCCTATCCAAAGAATGTTAGAACTGTCTTAAAAATTTACTTATGAAAATTAAAAGTGATATCCTGGTAATAGGATCCGGTATTGCAGGACTATCTTTTGCCCTAAAAACCGCCAAGAAATTTCCCTTAAAAAAGATAAATATTATTACAAAAGGAGAAGCCTTGGAATCGAATACCAAATATGCGCAAGGTGGAATTGCCACCGTTTATGACCTGAACAAAGATTCTTTTGAAGCCCATATAAAAGATACAATGGTTGCCGGAGATCATCTTAACGATCCGGAAATTGTAAAAATGGTTATAACCCAAGCCAAAGAAAGATTGGATGAGCTATTACAATGGGGAGTAGATTTTGACAAAGATGATAAAGGAAATTTTGACTTGGGAAAAGAAGGCGGTCATTCCAAAAACAGAATTTTTCATCACAAGGATATCACAGGATTTGAAATAGAACAATCATTATTGAAAAAAGTTAAAAATCTACCCAATGTTAGTTTTTATCCTTATCATTTTGCAATAGATTTAATTACAGAACATCAAGTATTCGGAGATTTAATTGATTTGGAATCGGAAAAAACCGTTTTCGGGGCTTATGTTTTAGATGAAAAAGACAAACAAGTAAAAACCTTCATAGCCAAATATGTAATGCTTGCAACGGGAGGAAGCGGACAGGTATATAAAACCACTACCAATCCATTTGTAGCAACAGGGGACGGAATAGGCATGGCATACAGAGCCAAGGCAAAAATAGCAGATATGGAGTTTGTGCAATTTCATCCGACAGCTCTTTATAATCCCGGGGAAAGTCCAGCCTTCTTAATTTCAGAAGCTGTTAGGGGTTATGGAGGAAAACTTTTTAACAGAAAAGGCGAACGGTTTATGACCCGGTATGATGAACGCTTGGAGCTTGCCCCGAGAGATATTGTTGCCAAAGCTATTGACTCCGAAATGAAAAAATATGGAGATGATTTTGTGCTACTGGATGTCAGTCATTTAAATTATACTGATTTTATAAAACATTTTCCAAATATTACTAAAAAATGTCAAAGTTTAGGCATAGATATTCGTAAAGACAGAATTCCGGTTGTTCCTGCTGCTCATTATCAAATGGGAGGAATAGTCGTTGATAAAAACGCCAAAACTTCCATTAAGAATCTGTATGCATCAGGGGAAGTCAGTCGAACCGGATTGCATGGTGCTAATCGTTTGGCTTCAAACTCTTTGTTAGAAGCTTTGGTTTTCTCTCACAATGCTGCCCAAGATCTGGAAAAAAATTTCGATGAAAATTACAAACTTCCCAGTATTCCCGAATGGATAGATACTTCAGCTCATAGGAATATGGAAAAAATATTGATAACACACGATACAAATGAAGTAAAAACCATTATGACCAACTATGTTGGAATTGTGCGATCCAATGAACGTCTGCTTAGAGCATTACGACGTCTGTATGTATTGTATCAAGACAATAAACGCTTATATGACCATGCAGAACTTACTACCGAACTACTGGAATTAAGAAATTTGATTACCACCGCATATCTAATTGTAGAGTTTTCCAGAAAAAGAAAAGAAAACAAAGGAGGTTTTTATAATATGGACTTAGATAAAAAAACAAAGGATACTTATCAATGATAAATATCCTTTGTTTTTAATTAAAATTCAAATTATGAAATTTGGATTTTCTTAACTTTCTTTTGTTGTTCTTCTCGTTTGGGAATTACTAATTCCAAAACCCCGTTTTTATAAGTAGCTTTGATATTTTCCACATCAAATACTTCTTCCGGCAAAGTGAAAGATCTTTGGAAATTTTCGTAACCAAATTCTTTTTTTACGTAATTAGTTCCTTCATCCAATTTTTCAACTTCTTTATGAGCGGAAATTGTTAAAGTGTTATTTTCAACACTTACTTCAAAATCCTTTTTAGTCAAACCTGGAGCTGCTACTTCAATAATAACTTCCTTATCGTTTTCCTTAATGTTTACAGAAGGAACAACATCTTTTACGGGATTTTCAAAACGTGCCAATTGTTGAGATAAAAAGTCATCAAAAAATGACAATACAGGATCGTTTATCGGTTTTCTTACTACTGGTTTCATAATTTTAATTTTTTTTGGTTAAACTCATTTTAACTTCATCAAACGAAATACCAAATTATATTTTGAATATCTTTTACGAGAAAATGTCAGTTTTTCCAGTCAAAATTTCATTACAAACTGAAAAAAATTCAGTTTTTTTAAAAATTTTTGGAATTAGCCATCAATGATAATAGTAGGATGGGTGCAAATTGAGTCTATGATTGGCAGATTTTAGTGTGAAATGTAATGTCCAAGGTATGTGTTTGTGGTGGATTTTTTACGTAGTTAAAAATCCACCGATAATAACGCTTGATAAAAGTAATAAAAGTTTTTCAAACAATTAAACCCTCCACTATAACGCATAGCCTTTGTTGTAGCCAGTTGTCATTTGTTTTGTTCACCAAGTCTTTCTACTTTCTTCAACCATTTTTTTCGCCATTCTTCCTTTGATAATCTTAATGGTCCGATTGAGGTTATTTTCACAGACTTTACCCCAATAAAATTCATTGTAAGTTTTTTCATTGCGTTATGGGAAGGACTTTTGTTTATCAATTTGTAATACCAAGTCGGTTGATCCATTGTGCAAATCAATCGAGAAGTTTTTCCTGTAAAGTACTTATCCCACCAAATCGAACCTTCTCTTTTTTTAAAAGCAAATCCAGGAATAAGAACTCTGTCCAAAAATCCTTTCATAATTGCAGGAACAGAACCCCACCAAACAGGATAAATCCAAACAATATGGTCAGCCCATTTTAATTTTTCTTGGGCTTCTAACAAATCAGGTTCAAGTTCCATTCGTTTTCTATAGCCAAACTGAAGATTAGGATTGAAATCGAGTTCTCGTATATTAATCTCTTTAATTTCTGCACCTGATTTTTTCGCTCCTTTTCTGTATGCTTCTGAAAGTGCAAAATTAAAACTTTCATTGTCAGGGTGTCCGTTTATGATTAGGATTTTCTTTTTAGTCATTTCGTTTTTTCTAATTGCATACAACGTTCTAAATATGGTGCGTTTGGCATTTTAAAGCACCAATTTTTCAGTTTTGCACGATGTTTATTTATTGCTATAATCTTTATTTTTAGTACTATCTGCCAAATGCACTATATTTTTTGTTACCTGCTTTATTTTATTCATTTATTTCATATTCAAAGTTTCCGCTTTTAGGGATTTTCAGTATTCCTTTGTCATTCATTATATCTGTCGCTTTGGTATAAATAAAATGATACCACCAAATAAAAAATTCATCAAAGGTAATTTCGTTTTGATAACCTGTTTCTCTGAATATTCTATTTATGTATTCAGAGTTTGAATTTAACAACTTAATAAGTTTGGGTTTAAAATCTTCCGCAATGCTAATAAATATTTCATTATCAGATTTAGAGATTACATTTTCGTTTGTAATTAATTGTTTTCCGTTTCGGTTGTTTCCATATATGCTAATCTCTTTTCCGTCTTTTTCGGCATATTGATTTCCGTAAATTCCAAAAGTTTCCCGATTTTTTTCTGTATTCTCCATTATGCTGTAATAATAGTTTTTTCCATGTCTTTCTGGTCTTTTGTCTTTTTTTAGGAACTCTCTTTCAACATTATCAATTTGCCACGAGTCCATAAGTACATTACTTAAAATTAAAAATGACCATTTTTCAAAATCTTGTGTTTTGGAAATTTCTGTTTGGTTGAATTTTTGTTTTATTATAGGTAATTCATCTTGAATTTTTTCAATAATTTCATTTGCTATTGGAATAGAACTTTCAAAAAGTTTTTCTCCATCTTTTTGTGTTGCAATAAAAACTGTCGGTTTTGGTTTTCCGTTTACATAATGAAGCCAATTTTTGTTTTCCAATAACTTTTCGATTTGTTTAATTTTTTCTATTGAGAAGTTTATCTTTTTTTGAAAATCAGCAGTAGGAATATTTTCGTGTAAAGAAACTAAATATAAATCCATACTATCTTTGGAGTATCGAAAATCTGGAAAATTATTCCCACGAGAAATCAAACTGTGTTCAAATTTTTTCTTAAATAGTAAATCAATTTTATCATTTTTCACGCTAATTTGTTTAGTTTTTTTTGTTTGGCAAGACAAAATTAAAATGCACGAAAAAAATATTATTAGATGTTTCATATTTTCATTGGTCATATTGCAGGTAACTAATTTATATCACCACAAATCCCAAAATTTGTATCCATTCTTTTACACTCAAAAATATAAAAAAATTTTTTTAAACAAAATTAAATTTATCAAAAATAGGATATAGCGGATTAATCATATATCAAAAACAACCCCACTGCTATGGTCTTTGCTTGCTCCGGTTACATCAGCCAAAATATTGATTTGGTTTTCATCTCTAAGCAAACCGAGTAAAGCAAAAATAAGTGCTTCTTTAAAATCAATAAGCTTGTGATCGGGTATAATAACTTTAGTATCGGTTAATGCACTAATTCTATCGATTAAAAAACTATTGTA
>JALSPZ010000346.1 GCA_026985675.1 Flavobacteriales bacterium | reverse complement strand
AAAAACTTATGCCATGAAAAAAATTTATACTTTATTTATCCTCTTCTTTATCGGAAATATTTCCGCACAAGTTTTTACAGACATTACCGGTAGCATTCCGGCTTTGAATAATTCATTTGTCGCTTGGGGAGATTATGACAACGACGGAGATCAAGATTTATACATATCAGGTGAGTTACCCACAGGAGATCCCGGAGGAGGTTTATACCAAAACGATAATGGAAATTTTACTTTGGTTGCCAACTCAAATTTACCTTTACTCTCATTAGGGCAAGCTCAGTGGGCGGATTTTAATGAAGATGGCAATTTGGATATCGTCATTATGGGATATAACGGAAATGTTGGACAAACCGATATTTACTACAATAACGGAGATGGAACCTTTGCGTTTGCAAGTGCCGGATTGCCACCGGCTTATATGGGAGACATTTCAGCTGTTGATGTAAATAATGACGGACATATGGATATTGGAATAACCGGAACGAGAACAGATACAAATCCATGGAGCAATTTTACCAAAATATTTATTAATAATAATGACGGAACATTTTCGGAAATGACATCAGCTAATCTTCCGGGAATGAATTTTGGAAAAATGCAATTTGCAGATTACGATAATGATGGAAATCAAGATTTTATACTTTCAGGATTTTCAGATGTTACCAACACTCCCTATACTAAATTATGGCATAACAATGGAGATGGAACTTTTACTGAAACCACCACTCCTTTTTTTCAATCCTGGTTGGGAGACTTGGAATGGGGAGACTATGATAATGACGGAAATGTGGATTTGATTGTTTCCGGAGTAGGTGGAGTCAGTGGTACCGAAAGAAAAACCACTTTGTATCATAACGATGGAAATGGTAATTTATCTGTTGTGGCAGCTGTTGTTTTGCCCGGTCTTTCTCATAGTGCCATAGAATTTGCCGATTTCAATGCCGACGGACTAAAGGATATTTTTCTAACGGGAGCTACCGACACGCCCGGACAAGGTTCATATTATTCAAGAATTTTTATTCAACATGGAAGTGATAATTTTATAGAACAAACCTCTATTAGTCTTGCCGCAGAAAATTATGGAGATGCAGAAGCCGTTGATTTTGACAATGATGGAGATGCAGATCTAATTATCACCGGAAGCTCATATAATAATGCACCGAATACCAGTTTGTACAGAAATGATCAAATATCTTCGGGTATTAAAACAGAAGATCAATTTGATTTTTCAATATATCCTAATCCGGCACAAGGTATAGTTTTCATTAAATCTAAAAACGATATTGGTGATTTGCAAATTTTGGATATAACCGGAAAAGTTATCTATAAGATGAATGCTCCCCATTCCCAAATAAGTATTAATCTTACTGATTTTCCTGAAGGCATCTATCTTTTAAAAATTCACAATAAAGGGAAAAAACTTATCATCAAATAAAAAAAGGGGCAAATGCCCCTTTTTTATAAATATTATTCAAAAATCATTTAAAAGTATAACTGGTCCCCTCTTTTCCATCCTTTAATTGCACACCATGTTTTGCCAGTTCATCTCGTATTTTATCGGCAAGCGCCCAATTTTTATCAGCACGAGCTTGATTTCTTAAGTCTATCAACAATTGAATAACTTTATCAAAAGATTGATTTTGGTTATTATCCAAAGAAGCTTCCTGATTATGTAAACCCAACACCTCAAAAGCAAAATTATTAAATAAAGTCTCCATCTTTTCTTTATCTGCTGCACTTATTTTGGCTTGCCCGTATTTTACTTGATTGATAAATTTTACTCCTTCAAAAAGATTTGCTATTAAAATGGGTGTATTAAAATCATCATTCATCGCATCATATAATGATTGTTGCCATTGAGCTACATCAAAATCCGTAGATGAACTTTCCGGTAAATTTTTAATGGAGTGGATAGCTTCCATTAATTTTTTATATCCTTTTTCAGCAGCTTGCAAAGCATCTTCGGATAAATCCAAAATATTTCGATAATGTGCTTGCAACATAAAAAATCTAACAACCGCCGGAGAATATGCTTTACTTAAAATATTATTTTCTCCGCTAAAGATTTCTTTCGGCAATAAGTGATTACCGGTAGATTTGGACATTTTTTTACCGTTCAAGGTCAGCATATTGGCATGCATCCAGTATTTTACAGGATCTATACCATTAGCTGCTTTCCCTTGGGCTATTTCACATTCATGATGAGGAAATTTTAAATCCATTCCGCCGCCGTGAATATCAAATTGTTCACCCAAATATTTGGTACTCATTACCGAACATTCCAAATGCCAACCCGGAAAACCATTACTCCAAGGACTGGGCCAACGCATAATATGTTGCGGCTTGGCTTTTTTCCAAAGTGCAAAATCTTGTGGATTCCGCTTTTCATCTTGTCCGTCGAGCACACGCGTGTTGGCAATCATTTCTTCGATATTCCTACCCGAAAGCTTACCGTATTTATCGACTTCTTTATTGTATTTGACCACATCGAAATAGATTGAGCCATTGCTTTCATAGGCATATCCTTTATCCAAAATCTCTTTGGTCATCTCGATTTGTTCAATGATATGTCCCGTTGCCGTAGGTTCGATATTCGGCGGTAAATTATTCACCAATTCCAAAACCTTATGAAAATCAATAGTATATTGTTGAACAATTTCCATAGGTTCCAATTTTTCCAAACGTGCTTTTTTAGAAATTTTATCCTCCTGACTATCATCTTCCAAATGACCGGCATCAGTAATATTCCGAACATATCTTACCTTAAATCCCAAAAATTTCAGATAGCGATAAATCACATCAAAAGAAATAAAAGTTCTTACATTTCCCAAATGCACATTGCTATATACCGTAGGTCCGCAAACATACATTCCAACATGTCCGGGAATCACCGGTTCAAATTTTTCTTTTTTTCCTGTTAAAGAATTGTATATTTTTAAATCCTGTTTAAAAGCTGCTTTATCTTTCATAAATCAAACTATAAATTTTGTGTCCAAGTTTACATACCTGAGAAATTCTTTCCTGTATTTTTCTTCCTTAAATTTACCTGAATATTCCGCTGTCAAAGTGGAAGAAGTTATATCTTTGATTCCTCTTGATACCAAACACATATGCTTAGCATCCACTATTACTGCCACATCTTCGGTTTCCAATGCTATTTTCATAGCATTCATAATTTGTACAGTTAAACGTTCCTGCACTTGTGGACGGCGTGCAAAATAATCAACAATACGGTTGATTTTGGATAAACCGATAACTTTCCCCGTCGAAATATAAGCAACGTGAGCTTTACCAATGATCGGCAACAAATGATGCTCACAAGTTGAAAAAACACTTATATCTTTTTCCACCAACATTTGATCATACTTATATTTGTTTTCAAAAGAAGAAAGTTTAGGCATATTTTGAGAAGATAAACCTTTAAAAATCTCTTGAACATACATTTTGGCTACACGTCCCGGTGTGCCACTTAAACTGTCATCGTTAAGATCCAGACCCAAAATCTCCAAAATATCTCTAACTTTTTCTTCAATTTTATTTATTTTTTCTTCATCCGGCATCAGTTCCGCATCCTTACGCACGGGTGTAATGATTTCCGAAAATAATTTCTTAATTCTATCTTGATTTGTCATAAATAAAAACCTAAAGTTGAAAAACAAAATTACAACTTTTTTAATTAAAAATCTTTGTATATTTACACCGGATAAACAAAAAGTGAATAATGAAAAAAATTCAGCCCAAAGACTTCAAAATCAAACCCGACAAAAATGTTAATATTCATGAATTGGACACCAAATATGATTTGGATGCCAGTAAAAAAGAAATTGAAGAAGAATTAAGAAAAGTCCGACGAAAGATAGCAGAATACCAAACCAAAATTTATGCTGCCGGAACACCTGCCGTATATTTTGGGATACAAGGGATGGACACTGCCGGAAAGGATAGTTTGATACGCGAAGTTTTCAAAGATATCAATCCCAGTGGAATTGAAGTTTACGATTTTAAAAAACCTACTCCTTTGGAACATGCACATGATTTTATCTGGCGTCATTATATCACTTTGCCCGAACGAGGAAAATTTGGTATCCATAACCGTACCCATTATGAAGACGTTTTGATTGCACGTATCCATCCGCAATTGGTTCTTAATCAAAAAATATACGGTATTGACAAGCTGGAAGATATTGACAATAAATTCTGGAAAAAACGCTTTAGACAAATTCGTGATTTTGAAAAAATTCAGACAGAAAACGGAATGAAAATGTTTAAATTTTTCCTGCATCTTTCCAAAGAGGAACAAAAAAACCGTTTTCTCAGAAGAATTCGTCGTGAAGACAAACAATGGAAATTTAATGCAGCGGATTTAAAAGAACGCGGATATTGGGAAGAATACCAAAAAGCTTATGAAGATGTACTCAACGAAACATCTACTGCTTATGCTCCTTGGTATGTAATTCCTGCCGATGACAAACCTACCGCTAGACTTATCGTTGCTAAAATTATCCTGGATGAACTCAAAAAATTAAAAGTGGATTTTCCTAAACTTTCCGAAGAAGAAAAACTTAAATTTCAAGACTATAAAAAAGCTTTGGAAAATGAATGATTTTTAATATTTATAAGGTTTATTAAATATTTTGTAATGAATTATAAATATATTGAAAATTTATCAAAAATTAGATAAGTTTTAGTTTTTTAATCTATAAATACATCAATGTAGGATAATTATATTTATTTTTGTTTCAATTATTACACAAATTCAACATTTTATGAAAAAAATTACTTTATTATTGCTTGGGCTAACTTCTTTTTATGTTAGTGCTCAATTGCCGGTAAGTCAAACGCCGGAAAACAAAAACGTAGTTTTGGAAGAATTTACCGGAATACATTGCCCCTTCTGCCCCGATGGACATCGTATTGCTCAACAAATTCAAGATGCACACCCCGATGATGTTGTGCTTATTAATATTCATACAGGATATTATGCAAATCCGGGATCAGGAGAACCTGATTTTAGAACACAATTTGGTGGTGCTATTGCTAACGAAGCAAATGTTCCCTTCTATCCATCAGGTTCCGTGAATAGACATCTATTTTCGGGAACAGCTACTGCTACAAGTAGAAGTGACTGGAACAATAATACAAATACTATCTTGGGACAAAGCGCCTATTGTAATGTAGCATTGGAAGCATCGGTAGATATCAATACGCGTGAAATGGTGGTGAATGTTGAAGTTTATTATACGGCAAACGGTTCTTCGGAAAATTATATAAACGTAGCACTATTACAAGATAATGTAGAAGGTCCCCAAGCGGGTGCAACTACTTATAATCCCGCCCAAGTATTACCCAATGGCAATTATAACCACATGCACATTTTAAGACATTTGATTACCGGACAATGGGGAGATCAAGTTACAACAACTTCACAAGGAACATTGGTGCAACGTCAATATACTTATACTTTGCCTCAGGATATCAACGGTGTTCCTTTGGAATTGGGAAATTTACAAGTAGTTGCATTTGTAGCCGAAGGTCATCAAGAAATAATTACAGGAAACGACGGACCTATTTCATATACCGGCTTTCAATATGCAAACAATTTAAAAGTAACTTCATTATCAGGAAAAGATACCATTTGCTCCCCTAATGATTTGAAACCAATGATTGAATTACAAAATTACGGTTCAAACACAATTAACGGTATAGATATTAATTATGATATTAATGGGATTTCCAATACAGTAACTTACAATAATCCCGTAGATCCTTTGCAAAAAGTGCAAGTAGATCTTCCGGATTTAAGTTTTAATGTTAATGCAAACAACACATTGAATGCAACTGTCTCCATTCAAGGACAAACCGATGAAGATCCGAGTGATAATTCTGCCGATTTTCCTTTCTATAAAACGCAAAATATCGGAAACGGGACTGACTATATTGTTACCATTGTGCAAGATCAATACGGAAGTGAAACACAATGGGCAATATTGGATGAAAACCAAAATATACTTGCCAATGGCGGCCCATATTCCGATTTGTCAGGAAGCGGAACGCAAACCCATACACATAATGTTACTTTGAATTCCGACGGGTGTTATCAGTTTGTAATTTTAGACGCTTACGGAGATGGTATGTGTTGCACTTACGGTTCGGGAAATTACGCTATGTCAGAAACATCAACAGGAAATATTGTTTTCTACGGAAATGGACAATTTACGACAAAAGCAACCAAACTCTTTGAAATACAAAACACAAATGCTATTGATAATGATGATTTTACAGCGGTTTCAATTTATCCGAATCCAACCTCAGGATACATTCAAATTTCCAATGCAAAAGATTTGAACTTAAATATTTATGAAATTAACGGAAAACAAATCTATCATTCCAAATTAAGTTCCAATCACGAAAAAATCGATTTATCTCATTTGGCAAACGGAATGTATTTGGTCAAA
>JALSPZ010000345.1 GCA_026985675.1 Flavobacteriales bacterium | reverse complement strand
CCATTTCAATGGATTCTCAAGGAAATATAGGTTTGGGATATACAATCGTTAGTTCGACACAAGTTCCCGAATTGAGATTTACCGGTCGATATGCCAATGATGCCTTAGGGCAAATGACACTAGCCCCTGATGTTGTTACACCTGGGGTTCAATCCGATCCTTCCTTTAGATATGGTGATTACTCACAATTAACCATTGATCCTACCGATGATAACACATTCTGGTTTATAGGAGAATATTTCAACAACAATAGACGAGTTGATCAAGTGGGAGTTTTTAAAATAGCTTCAGATTTTCCTAATGATGTTGGAATATCAGGACTAGTTGCTCCTGCTGATGGGATTTTATCTGCAAATGAAACGATTACGGTTGAGGTTTATAATTACGGAACACAACCGCAAAGTAATTTTCAAGTGCAATACCAAGTGGACGGCGGAGCTTGGATAACGGAAAATTTTACCGGAACCATTCAACCGGGAACTACGCAAAATTTTACTTTTGCTACTACCGCCGATCTTTCATCAGTTGGTCATACTTATGAAATTATTGCAACAACCAATCTCTCCGGAGACCAAGATAATAATAATGATAGCTTGGTTGAGCATGTTACACATTTATTTACAAAAGATGTAGGGATTACGGCTATAACAGCTCCGGTTTCATCTTCTTCTTTAACAAATACCGAGTCAATCACGGTAACTATTAAAAACTTTGGTGCAGATACGCAATCCAATATACCGGTTAGATATATTTTGGATGGTAACAATCCGGTTAATGAAACTTATGTTGGAAGTATTGCTTCCGGACAAGAAGTAAACTTTACTTTTATTACAACAGGTGATTTTTCAACATTAGGCAATCATCAGCTTTCAGTTGCTACTGTTTTAACGGGTGATCAAGTGCCTTCAAACGATGAGTTTTCTTCAACTATAACAAAATCATTATGTCAACCTCAATCTAATTGTACATTAGGAGATGAAATTGCCCATTTGGTTTTTGCTGATTTGGATAATACTTCTTCTTGTTCCAATTCCGGATATAGTGACTTTACCAATTTAACGGCTCAGTTGGTGCAAGGAAATACTTATGATATGACTATTACTACAAATTATGGAAATGAACACCTAACTGTATGGATTGATTTTAATGATAATTTTGTTTTTGAAGATAACGAGAAAATTATTGTTGATGAAGTTTTGGGTAGTGGTCAAGCTAGTGAAACCTTTACCGATACTTTTAACACCAGTTTGCCTAACCCTATGCCTTTGGGACAACATATAATGAGAATAAGAACTAATTGGCAAAACGCAGTCCCTGATCCCTGTTCAGATGTTACGTATGGAGAAACCGAAGATTATATGGTAAATGTTGTAGATGCCAATGGTATAAATGAATTTGCAAATTCACAGATAATTATTCAAAATTTAGGAGAAAATCATTTTATGCTTAGCTTGCAAAATCCGATAACTGATGATGATCTAACACTTACGGTCTATAACATAGCCGGTCAAGAATTGGTTCATCATTATTTGCGAAAAACCAATGGTGAATACACTTATGATTTAGACATGTCTTATGTTGCCAAAGGGGTTTATCTGTTGAGAATTGGAAATGAAAACGGCGGACTGGTTAAACGAATCATTATAAAATAAAACAACTTTAATTTTTTGAAAAAACCGTCTTTTTTAGACGGTTTTCTCATTTTTAAATACTTTCTTACCTTTGTTATATAAAATATTTGATTATGAAAAAACTTTTTTTGTTATTCACTTTGTCCTTTTTTGTTGTTACACAAGCTCAAAAAATGAAAAAATCTGATTGGTTGGCAATTGAAAAAAATATCTATAATGAGGCTATAAACAACTATGATTGGGATGTAGCCAAAAACTCTATTTATCACATTTTAGCTATTGAAGGTAAAGGTTCTACTTATTTGGACTCATTAGCCTATATTTATTTCAATACCCAAAATTATATTTCAACGGTTAAAGTGGCTGATAAAATATTGAAACAAAGAAAAAACCCGGCTATTTTGGAAATTAAAGCAATTGCTTTGGAAAAATTAAATTTACCCAAAGAAGCAATTGCGATTTATGAAAAAATGTTTGCCCAAAACAAGTATCCGGCTTTGGCATACAAATTGGCTTCCTTACAATCACAATTAAAAAGATCTGCGGAAGCTTTTACTACATTAAAGTCTGTTGAAAATATGGAATTTCCCAAAGATGTTAAGGTTCCGTTTCCTTCTGCTCAAAAAGGCAAGCAACAACAAGTGCCGTTAAAAGCCGCTTATTATAATTTGATGGCAATGAATGCTTATGATTTGCATAATTATGATTTAGCCATTAGATATTTTGAAGAAGCGCTCAAAATTTATCCTGACTTTTTTGTTGCCAAACAAAATAAGCAAGCGATTGAATTGATGAGAAAAAAATTGGAGAATCAAAGTCCGCCACCACCCAAAAACAACAAACCACCTAAAGCTGATAAATAAAAATTTATTATTAAAAATATAATTATCTTTATAATTACCTTTTAGTTGGATTCATTCCAAGGAGATCCGGCTAAAAGTATATTTTTGCAGCTATATATTTTAAAATTTTTTATGAAACAAAAGAAAATAAATATTATTACCTTAGGCTGTTCCAAAAATGTTTACGACAGTGAGAATATTATGGGACAGTTGGTATATAAAGGTTATAAAGTGGAACATAATAGTAATAATCCAAGCGATATTGTAATAATTAATACTTGCGGATTTATTCATGATGCCAAACAAGAATCCATAGAAACCATTTTGGCAGCAATTAAAGATAAACAAGCCGGACGTATAGAAAAAGTTTTTGTTACCGGTTGTTTGAGTGAAAGATATAAAAATGAATTGCCCGCTGAAATTCCCGAAGTGGATCAATATTTCGGGACGCATGATATGATTGAATTATTGAAAACATTTGATGTGGATTATAAGCATGAGTTGATAGGTGAACGAAAACTCACGACACCTTCTCATTATGCTTATCTTAAAATTTCCGAAGGATGCGACCGAAGTTGTTCTTTTTGTGCCATTCCGTTGATTCGAGGCAAACATCAATCGCGGAGTATTGAAAGTTTAGTTCAGGAAGCAGAAAAACTTGCCGCAAAAGGAGTGAAAGAATTGATTTTAATTGCTCAGGATTTAACTTTTTACGGGTTGGATTTATACGGGAAAAGACGTTTAAACGATTTATTGAAAGCATTGGTAAAAGTGGAAGGGATAGAATGGATACGTTTACATTACGCTTATCCAACGGGTTTTCCCGAGGAAGTTATTCAAACCATTGCCGAAGAAGAAAAAATTTGTAATTATTTGGATATTCCTTTGCAGCATATCAACGATGAAATTTTACAATCGATGCGTAGAGGGCATAATCGTAAAGTAACCGAAAATTTAATAAAAAAAATGCGAAAAGCTGTTCCCGATGTGGCAATACGCACCACTTTGATTGTCGGCTATCCGGGTGAAACCGAAGAAAAATTTCAAGAACTCAAACAATGGGTAGCAGATACCGAATTTGATCGTTTGGGCGTTTTTACTTATTCTCATGAAGAAAATACTCATGCGGGAAAATTGACAGATGATGTGCCGGAAACAATAAAAAAACAACGACAAGAAGAAATAATGGAAATGCAAGCAGGAATATCTTATGAAAAAAATCAACAAAAAATCGGGAAAACTTATAAATGCCTGTTTGATCGCTTGGAAAACGGATTTTATATCGGACGAACGGAATTTGATTCTCCCGAGGTGGACAATGAAGTCAGAGTCGATGCTAATAAAAATTATATCGAAATCGGAAAGTTTATAGATATTAAAATTGAAGATGCCGAGGAATTTGATTTGTATGGGGTGCCGGTTAAATAAATTTATAATGACAACTCATTAATTCTTATCAATTTTCCTAACAATTCATCTAATTTATCCAATGGCAACATATTGGCGGCATCGGATTTTGCTTCTTTTGGATTGTAATGGGTTTCCAAGAATATTCCATCAACTCCAACTGCCATTCCTGCTCTGGCTATGGTTTCTATCATCTCCGGACGACCACCTGTTACGCCACTGCTTTGATTGGGTTGTTGTAATGAATGGGTAATATCCAAAATCACCGGAGCAAATTGTTGCATAACAGGAATCCCGCGAAAATCAACAACCAAATCACCATAGCCAAACATTGTGCCTCGTTCGGTAAGGCAAACTTGTTCGTTGCCGCTTTGTATGACTTTGTCAACGGCAAATTTCATACTTTCGGGACTCATAAATTGAGCTTTTTTTAAATTAACTGTTTTCCCGGTTTGAGCAGCAGCCACCACCAAGTCCGTTTGTCTGACCAAAAAGGCAGGAATCTGCAAGACATCTACATATTCGGAAGCCATTTGTGCATCCGAAGGTATATGGATATCGGTAACGGTGGGTATATCAAAAGTTTCTCCGACTTTTCTCAAAATTTTTAAAGCTTTTTCATCTCCGATGCCGGTAAAACTATCCAAACGCGAACGATTAGCTTTTTTAAAACTTCCTTTAAAAATATATGGAATTTTATACTTATCGGTTATTTTTACAATTTTTTCTGCAATTTTCATAGCCATTTCTTCTCCTTCTATCGCACAAGGTCCTGCCAAAAGAAAAAAATGTTTGGATTTGGTATATTTTATTTTAGGAATTGCATCTAATTTCATAATTTTATTTTTTATATTGCCGGGTCTAAAATTATGAAAAATTTATCATTCATACAGAAGTTTTTTTTGATATTCACATGGATAGCCGCTATTTTGTTGATACTGGCTTATATTGCTCCGTATATTCCGGTTAATTATTTTCCCCAATTGTCTTTATTAAGTTTGGTCTTTCCAGTATTGGTAACTTTAAATATCATTTTTTTTATTTATTGGCTGATTAATTTAAAAAAATATTTTTTTGTTCCACTACTGGTTTTGTTATTAAATTACAATAATATCAATCGTTTGTTTCAATGGAAAGGGAAACATTCTTTCGATGGAGAAGGAATTACGCTAATGAGTTATAACGTCAGACTTTTTAATGATTATCAACAAATCAAACGAAAAGCCGTAGATGTAGATATATCCAATTTCTTAAAAGACCAAAATCCGGACATTTTGCTTTTGCAAGAATTCCGTCCCGGAAAAAAAACCGATTTTTCGCAATATAAATACAAAAAATCGGGGTTGAAAGGCAAAAGAAAAAAAATGGGAGTAATGATATTTTCAAAATTTCCCATCATCAATAGCGGTGGTTTTGATTTTCCGCACACTTATAATAATGCCGTTTGGGCGGATATAAAAATAGGAAAAGATACCGTCAGGGTTTATAATGTGCATATGCAATCGCACTCTGTTCATCCAGAAAATATTGACAATCAAGATAAAATGGATATTGGTAACAAAATTTCGGAAGTTTTCAAAAAACAATATGAACAAGCACAAATGATAGCCAATGATATTGAAAAAGTTAAATATCCTGTAATATTGGGGGGCGATTTCAATAACACGGCTTTTTCGGCTACTTATCGTTTGTTAAAAGGTAATAGATATGATGCATTTGTAGAAGCGGGACAAGGTTTCGGTTTTACTTGGTATTACAAATATTTTCCTTTTAGAATAGATTTTTTATTGATTGATAAATCTTTCTTTGTTAAAGAATACAAAACTTTTTCACATATAAAATTTTCCGATCATAAACCGATTCAAACTTTGATAAAGTTAAAATAATTGATTACAGAACCATATTTTTTTTAGTATTTTAGCAACTCAAAAACTAAGTGATTTGGCTAAGAAAGTTACTCCTTTAATGAAACAATACAACAGTATCAAGGCAAAATACCCTGATGCTTTATTGTTATTTCGTGTAGGTGATTTTTATGAAACTTTCGGGGAAGACGCCATCAAAGCTTCCAAAATTTTGGGGATCGTTCAAACCAAACGCGGAAATGGAAGCGAATCCGAAACCGCTTTGGCCGGATTTCCTCATCATTCGTTGAATACTTATTTACCGAAATTGGTGCGAGCAGGATTGCGCGTGGCAATCTGCGACCAATTGGAAGACCCCAAACTGACCAAAAAAATTGTCAAAAGAGGCGTAACCGAAGTAGTAACCCCCGGTGTCGCTTTGAACGATGATGTGTTGGAAGCCAAATCCAATAATTTTTTGGCATCGGTTTATTTTGATAAAAAAAACATTGGAATAGCTTTTATAGATGTCTCGACCGGTGAATTTTTGGTCAGCGAAGGAAACAAAGAATATATCGATAAACTTTTGCGTAACTTTTCGCCCAGCGAAGTCTTGTTTTCTTATGCCGATAGAAAGAAATTTGAAGAGAATTTCGGAACCGATTTTCATACTTTCAAGCTTGATGAGTGGATTTATCAATCGGATTATGCCAACGAACTTTTGCTCAACCATTTTCAAACCATCAATCTGAAAGGATTCGGGATAGAAAACTTGCAATCGGCAAAAATAGCTGCCGGAGCCATATTGCACTATTTAGCCGATGTTAAGCAAAATCAG
>JALSPZ010000344.1 GCA_026985675.1 Flavobacteriales bacterium | reverse complement strand
AATTTTATAAAGAAAATACAAGGCGGATAATTTGGCTAATTCTTCAACAGGACCTACAATAAGAATAGCATCTGTAAAATTAGATGTCGGTTGAATAAACTTGTATAAAAAGGAAGCGATTAAAACTGCCAAAATTCCTCCAAAAAAAGATAACAAAACCAATTTTGACAAAGGTTCTTTATCGTATTTATCATAGGAACGAATTTTTAATAAAAATAAAAATCCAACGAAATAACTGATCAAACTAATGCTTACAAAAGAATTCATATAAATAATGTATTAATCCCCTTGCGCATTATCCAAATTAATTTTAATAATTGCTGCAATTAAAACCACCGCACTCATCCATTGCACCGGTGAAAGAATATGTCCGTTAAAAATATAATCAAAAAAAATAGCAGAAACAGGAAAAAACAATTCCATTATCGTTGCCAATATGGCTTTTACTTTTTTTAAACCGTAGTAATAAAGAAAAATTGCTCCCAAACCACTGGTAAAAATAATGATGATAATAAATAACCAGTTTTTGGCGGTCATATATTCAAAATCCAAAAGATGCCCGCTGATTAGAACTATCCAAAACATAATAAATGTCGTCATTCCGTAGCGAAAATAAGTGGCAGTTATAAAATCCAATTTGTTTAGTATTTTTTTGCTGAAAACCGTAGAACTGCCGAAACTAAAAGCGGCAAGAATAGCCAATCCGGCAGCTAAAATCGTATTTCGGTTTTTTTCAATATGTGGCAAGTGAAAACCAAAGGTTAAAAAATATCCGGCTATCAAGGCGATACTTGCCCATAAAAGGAAATTTTTCTTCGGTTTCTCTTTAAGAATGATTGCAGCCAAGGAAATGGCAAAAACCGGTTGTAATTTTTGTAATAATACTACAATTGATAAAGATTTAAAATTTACAAGGAATAAAGCTTTTACAATAAAAATCGTGCCTAATGCTCCACCAAAAAGTGCTACTAAAAATAAAGAGATTTTTTCTGAAGAATTGAGGTTTCTAAATACTTTTAATCGTTTATATAAAAAAACGCTCATTACAATAAAAGGTAAAAAATGAAGTATAAATACGACAAACTTTACATCCAGATTATATAAACCGGGCGTTAAGACAATTCCGTCAAACCCCCATAAAGTTGCAGCAATAGCGATGCTAACAGCACCTATAAGCGTAGTTTTTTTATCTCTTAATTTTTGATAATCCATCAATTTTCTATTCGTCCAAAAGTTCTTTTATTTTTTGTTCCAATTGTTCTCTTCTGAGGTTTTTTGCTCTAATAATTCCTTTGGCATCCAAAAGATATGTTTGCGGTATGGACATCACGCCATAAAGTTTGGCGATAGGTTCATTCCAAAATTTCAAATTTGAGACATGTTGCCAGTTCAATTTATCATCTTTAATGGCTCGCACCCAAGCTGCTTTAGTTTTATCCAACGAAACCCCGATAATATTAAAACCTCTGTCATGATATTTATTATAGATTTGAACCACATAAGGATTTTCCATACGACAAGGCTTACACCAAGAAGCCCAAAAGTCAATCAATGTAACTTTTCCCATTGCTTGTTGTAAAGAAAGTTTTTTTCCTTCTGGAGTTGTACCGATAAATGCCGGAGCCTTTCCTCCTATTTCAGTAGCTCCCTTAGTCAATAAAGTAGTATTCACATATTTACCCAAAGGTGTATAACGAACAGCTTGCGGATAAGAATTAAAGGCTTTGGATATTTCATCAAACTTGGCTTCCGGATACATCAATAAAGATTGTAGAACAATCAATCCTACTATATCTTTATTATTTTTTATGTATTCATATTGTGAGTTTTCGGCTTTTTTTCTCCAATTTTCATATAAAACTTTCAACGAATCTCTTTTTTGTTGATTACTTTCGGAACGATAAGCTTGCATCAAAGCCATTCCTTCATTTTTTGTCTGCTTTGAATCTCTTTCGTATGCAAAAAACTTTTGGGTAAGTGCAGAAGTTGTTCCATTGATATCCGAAGAAAAATTAAAATCTTTTTCTCCGTTGATATGGATATCACCATCGCCCATAATCACTGCTATTCTTTTATTTCCTCCTTCCATTTCAATAATAGCCAAATCGGGATTTTGTTTTGGAAATTCAAATACAAAAACACTATCCTTAACAACTACCGTATCAATAATTTTTGCTGATAGGTCTTTTTTAATTTTTTTTAGATAAACTTTTTTACCTTCATCGGCAGGGACATATCCCCGAATTTGATAAGTGGTAATTTTCGGCTTGCTCCCACAGGATGATAAAACCAATATAACACTTAATAAATAAACTAATTTTTTCATAATGTTTATTTTTTAAAAAAATCCGGATTTTAAGTTTAATTAAAACCCGGATTTCAAAAGATTATACAAAATTATTAATTATTTTCTTCCAACAATTCTTTAACTTTGGCTTCCAAACGATCTCTTCTAAGGTTTTTAGCTCTAATCACACCATTTTTATCCAAAATAAATGTAGCCGGAATAGACTGAACTCCATATAAATCACGTGCTATGGGATCATTCCAATATTTAAGATTCGAAACGTGATACCAATCCAAATGATCATTCTTTATGGCATTAACCCAAGCTTCTTTATTTCCGGGTCTATCCAAAGAAACACCTATAATATTTAAACCTTTGGGATGATATTTTTTATAAATTTCAACGACATAAGGATTTTCAGCCCTACAAGGTTTACACCAAGAAGCCCAAAAATCTATAATGGTAACCTTTCCCATTACATCTTTCAATGACAACATTTTTCCATCAGGAGTTGGAGCTGAAAAATCAGGTGCTTTGCTACCAATCGAAATTTTTGCTTTTTGATTAACAATTTGTATAGCATTTTTTACATTTGGTAAGTCTTTAATTTCTTGGGGAAAACTTTCATAGAGTTTTTTCAATTTATTAAAATTGGGTTCTGCTTTATCAAAAGTAAGTTTTTCAAAAATCATTGCTCCAACCAAGTTGTCTTTATTATCTTTTATTACTTTGTATTCATATTCATGCCGTTCATCATCGATATTGTAATAGCGGTTGATTATTTTTGTTTTTTCTGCTTCGGTAGCTTTATTTTGTGCAGCTTGATAAAGCTTAACCAATTTTTCTTGTTTATCGTTAAATAATTTAAGTTGGTCAAAATAATCATAAAGTTTTTTGTTTAACCCCTCACTTAAGACCGATGAATTTCGCATATGTGTAATATCCACATCCACTTTTATATTGGAACCGGGCTCAACAATCAACGGTAAATTACTGGGAACTCCGGAAACTGTAAGATAAACCATCTCGGGTTTGTCCACTTTAACTTTTATTTGGAAATGTCCTTCTTTAACCTTTGCGGAATCAAGGGTTTGTGCATTTCTCCCTTCATATTTTATCAATTTTGCCGTGGCATCATCAATACCTGCCACAGTTCCGTCTATAATGACATTTGTATCGGATTTCGTTTTTTTATCTCCACAACTTGACAAAACCAAAATAGCAGAGAATAATATCAATAATTTTTTCATAAATATTAGTATTTTTTTATTTAGGCACAAAGATAATATTTTAAATGTAAAAATACTTATAAATAATTCTTAAAAATTGATTTACTACTTTTTTCAAAAGAATAGTGATATAAAGGAGAATAAAACCAAGCCCATGCCCATTATCAGGAAATATGACGGAATAATGAATAAAATCATTTTTAAAAATGTTTTGATTTTCCCTTGTTGATAAAATTTTCTTAAAGATTTATAAATATATATTACAAACAATATTTCAAATAATATGGAGAGCAAATCAATTTGGAAATGATTGGGGGCTAAATTAAAAAATGAATCTAATATCAAATTATACAAAAGTATAATAAAATAAACCGATTGTATATAAAAAACAAAGACTAAGGTTTCAGTATAATTGTATGAACTTTTATAATAAAATAACCAAAGAAACAAACTAAAAATCGGTAAAATAAAAAATAAACCCAGTGTTATTTTAGACAAAAGCGATTTCTTGTAATTTTCTCTTGCGATTTCATTAGAAATCAGTTGTAAAATTTTGTGAGAAATAATAAAACTTAAATAGTTAGAAAAACTTATAGAAACTTTATTGTATCTCATAATTTCCTTGATACTTCTGTCTTTATATGCACCTGTGCTCAATATAGCACTTGTTGTAGCTATCTTATCATACCATTTTTGGTGATTATACTCTGATGTGTCTATTTTTGGAATATATTCATACGGAACTTGATGATTTTTTAAATAATCTTTGTAAGCATTGTAAGATTTGCGTAGGGAAAAATTAATTTCACCTTTATTAAAAGATAGCGAATATTTGCGTGTAATTTTTTTTAAAATATTATATGATATGCTGTCTTTTTTATTTTCTTCATAATTTTCTTTTAATCGATTTAAAAAATGTTCTTTCGCTTCAATTGAATCTAATTTCTTAAAAATTTTACTTTTGGAAATATCCAAACGCTCGGATGATAATTGAATATCAGTTATACCACTATTGTCTTCTTTTTCTGGAATCAAACTTAACAAAGAATTAATCAGTAAATATATGATACTCAATTGAATTATTAATCGAAAGGGACTATTATAATATTTTCTTTTGCCTTGGATGTATTCCATAGCAACTTGCCCTGGATAACGTAACAAATGATAAAGCGTAAACCAAATTCCGGTATCAAAATTGAAAAAATTATTTATAAAAGTGTTCCAAAATTTTTTTAAATTTAAACGACGGATATCGTTTTTTTGCCCACAATACGGACAAAAATTCTCATCACCTTTCAATGGGTATCCGCAGTTTTGACAAATGATATCTTTTTTTATATTCGCTTGCTTATTCATAATATAAACACTATTCAAAAATAAAAAAAATATTATCACTAAACATTTTTTTATTATTTTTATCGCAAAATAAGTGTATGAATAAACCGGTAAAGAAACAATTTCTTAATATCCCCAATATTATATCATTATACAGGTTACTGAGTGTTCCGGTATTATTTTATATAGCTTGGAAAGGTAACGAAAAACTTTTCTTTTATTGGTTCTTATTCAATATTTTTACTGATGCCTTAGATGGTTTTATAGCAAGAAAATTAAATATGCAAACCAAAATCGGGGCAAAATTGGATTCCCTAGCGGATTTTGCAATGTATCTTTTGGCAATGTTTGCTATGTTACAACTCAAATATAATGAATTGCAACCGGTAATTTTTAGTTTTTATTTAATTATCGGATATTATCTGTTTATTGATATTTTTGCACTTATCAAATTTAAAGAAGTTTCCAGTTTACATTTATATTTTTCAAAAGTTAATGGCATTATACAATCAATTTTTTTTGTTTTACTCTTTACCATAGGTTTTAATAAACAATTTTATTGGTTTATGTTTGTTTTGTCAAGCTTTTCATTTATTGAAAATATGTATTTTTTAATCCGGATGGATCGTATGCGTTCCGATTTAAAAGGAATTTTTTGGCAAATGAGAAAAAAATTTACGTAATTTGCTCAAAATTCATTTTTTTATGAAACGAATATTATTTTTAATAATAATTACAAGTATTTTAAACGTCGCTTGCAGTAGTAAAAAAAATAAACCTAACTCTTCTGCTTCCAAAGTCTATCTATTGGAAAAATCTTATAAAAAATACAAAGGCGTACGATATCGTTATGGTGGTACAACTTCTTTGGGATTCGATTGTTCGGGATTTGTCCAACGGGTATATTCAGAAGCTTTCCACAAAAAACTCCCTCGCACCACCAAAGCTATGATGAAAACAGGAAAAAAAATCAATCAAAAAAACTTAAAACCGGGAGATTTAGTGTTTTTTCGTCCCAGTAGAAAATATTATCACGTAGGAATATATATAGGAAATGATATTTTTATACACGCTTCAACATCAAAAGGTGTTACCAAATCATCATTAAAAAACAGCTATTGGCAAAAGAAATATATCACTGCACGACGTATTTTGAATGATTGATTTGTCCAGTAAACTTTATTAACTTTTGAAACTGTAAAATATAAAAAGTTTGTCAATACACTTACATTTCGATATAGCGAACTTTCATCTCATTTATTATTGCTTTCGGTATCGCTAGTAGCGACGCCAAAGCTTTACATTCATTCTAATCACATCTCGATACATTCCATTTCTTGCGTCAATGGAATACTCGATGTCATCTCGATACAATTTTTATTCGCTTACTCATAAAAATCACTCGATGTGACAGTGCGTTGTAAAATAATGTAATGTCAGTTCGAGTGAAAATACGAAGGATGAGCTTTTTTGTATCGAGAACCTTGTCAGTTCGAGTGTTTTTGCTGATGGTAGGAATCAAA
This sequence comes from Flavobacteriales bacterium, assembly GCA_026985675.1. Classification (GTDB taxonomy): domain Bacteria; phylum Bacteroidota; class Bacteroidia; order Flavobacteriales; family Flavobacteriaceae; genus JALSPZ01. Next base: position 220 of record JALSPZ010000344.1, on the reverse strand, counting down.
AATGTATCGAGAACTCTTTAATAACAAAGCATCTCGATACAATTTTTTTCGTTCACTCAAAAAATCACTCGATGTGACAGTGCGTTGTAAAATAATGTAATGTCAGTTCGAGTGAAAATACGACGATAGGAGTATTTTTGTATCGAGAACTCTTTAATAACAAAGCATCTCGATACAATTTTTTTCGTTCACTCAAAAAATCACTCGATGTGACAGCACG
>JALSPZ010000343.1 GCA_026985675.1 Flavobacteriales bacterium | reverse complement strand
AAATCATTTTGGAAAAAATAAACAAATATGTTTTTAATATCAATCCACCGTCTGATCCTTCAAAAACTACGGAAGAATATAAAAAACGAGTAAATAAAATATTAAGTCTTGTAAACAGGGAAGAATTGCGAAATAATTTGATTTTATATTTTATTCAAAGTTTTGTTAAAACGGATGGAAAAATAAGCAAATATTTGATTGAGAACTATTACAACAAAATGCCCGAAAAATATCAAAATTTGATAAATATTCAATCCATCATAGATGATTTGGGATTATTGGAAGGCGAACAAGCACCCGATTTTGAATTTACCGACCTTAAAACCAAAAGAAGACTATCGGATATCAAAGGCAAATATACCGTATTGATATTTTGGAGCGCTACTTGTCCGCATTGCTTACGGGCGATGCCCAAAATTCAAAAATTTATGAAGGGGAAAAAAGATTTTACAGTGGTTGCCATTGGGTTGGAAAGTGACCAAGCGGATTGGATGCGTGAACATTATTTTTATCCGGAATATATTCATGGAGTTTTTATCAATAAAAAAAATAAATGGAATCAGGATATTATAAAAAAATATCATATCACGGAAACGCCTACATTTTTTGTATTGGATAAAAATAAAAAAATCATAGCCAAACCTTATGCAGTTGAGGATTTGGAAAAAACCGTTAATAGTTTAAGTAAATAAAAGTTCAAAAAAAATGGCTTACTTTTTAGAAATACCTGAACCCTGTAATGAAAGCTGGGACCAAATGAAACCAGTCGATAAAGGAAGGTATTGCGCTGTTTGCGAGAAAGTTATTTATGATTTTCGGTTATTATCCGACCAAGAAATCATCGATAAAATTGAAAATGACAAAGATTTGTGTGCAATCTATCGACCCGAACAACTCAATAGACCTTTGCGAATTCAAAATCGTTCGGTTTTGTCAAAATTCGGTATATTTTTCAGTTTAACGGCACTGGCTTTATCCAATCAAAAAATAAATGCACAAGTTGAAACCGTAAAAACCGATAGTATTCAAAAACCAAATAAATTGGCTAAGGATAAGCTACACAAATTTTCAGGAAATATAGTTTTAAAAGGATATGTTTTTGTAAAGGATAATGGATACAATGATCCGGTTCCGGGAGCAAAAATTATAGAAGAAAATACAGGTTCCTCAACCGAAAGCGGTTTTAATGGGGATTTTTCGCTTAATCTGAATTTTGAAAAACCAACAGATTCGGTTACGATAAAAGTTGAAGTTTCCGGTTTTCTGCCGAAATGGATAACTACCACTGACCCTGATCAAATCATAAACATTTATTTACAAGAAGATCCTAATGCTAAAAAAGAAGTAATGGTTGTGGGACAAATTGTCGTACAGAAAAGAAATATTTTTAGAAGAATAGGCGATTTATTCCGTAGAAAAAAGAAGAAAACTCCCGATAGTATCAAATCTTGCAAAGTGCCTAATCAATAATTTTATAAATAAAAAAAACCGGCAAAAGCCGGTTTTTTTATTTATTTAAGATTAATTATTTCACTAACTTAATCTCAACTCTTCTGTTTTTAGCTCTTCCCGAACGTGTTTTGTTACTTGCAATAGGTTTAGTTTCTCCATAACCTTTTGCTTCCAATTGAGATTTAACTCCGTGATCTTTTAAATATTTAACAACGGCATCGGCTCTTTTTTGAGAAAGTTTCAAATTATAATCTGCTCTACCTACACTATCAGTATGACCTTCTATTACAAATTTAGCTGTAGGGTATTCTTTCATGATAACTACAATAGCATCCAAAGTTTCAATTGTTTTAGGTTTAAAAGTAGCTTTACCTGTATCAAAGTAAATTACTTTAGCATATTCTTTCAATTGTTTTTGAACTTCTTCTGTTACTTCGGGGCAACCTTTGTTAGAAGCCGGTCCAGCAACTTCAGGACATGCATCATCTTTATCTAATACACCGTCTTTGTCAGTATCAGCCCAAGGACAACCATTATTTTCTTTGGGACCTGCAACTTTCGGACATTTGTCTTGTGCATCCGCAATACCGTCACCATCAGCATCGGGACAGCCATTTAATGCAGCAACTCCCGCTACATCAGGACAAGCATCTTTTGCATCAGTAACGCCGTCACCGTCTTTATCAGGACAACCATTTAAAGAAGCTAAACCTGCTACATCGGGACAAGCATCTTTTGAATCGATAATACCGTCACCGTCAGTATCAGGACAGCCATTGAATTTTTCCAATCCTTTTACATCGGGACAAGCATCGTCTTTGTCATAAATACCGTCACCGTCTTTGTCGGAACCTCCGAATTTAACGGCTATACCCACTCCGTGTTGGAAATAAGGTAATACATTGGCATCAAATGTATGATGATAAGCAGACTCTACATATAGCCCAAGATTATCATTCATCCAAAATTCCAATCCAAGACCTCCGTTTAAATGTCCCGCATCTTCTTTGTCTAGCCATGTGTAACCACCTCCGGCAAACAAATAAGGATTTATTTTTTTACCTTCTTTACAAACATTGTATTTAACGTCTAAATTAGTGTTAACAAAAGACCAATCCGAAACTTCCATAGCTCCCAATTGGTTAATTTTGTTAGCTTTAAAAGATGCTACCAAACTGAAACCATCTCCTAAAAAACGTCCTACCCTAACATCTGAAATTGCATAAGCTGCATTGTAATGCTCAAAATTGAAGAAATCTTTCCCCAATTTATCGCTTATGTAAGAATAACCGGTTTGCCCCGTAGGATAAAAATCTACGGCATTTAATCCCAATTTTACCAACCAAGGATTGTTGCTGTCTTGTGCATTTATTGTTAAACTACTTAACAATAATACTGCTAAAACTACTAATTGATTTAATTTTTTCATATCCTAATTAATTTAATTTTACTACAAAAATAAACAATTTTTAATAATAATAAGTATTATTTAATAACTTTTAATTTTTTTCCTATTTTTTCAAAGGCTTTTAAAGCTTTATCCAGATGCTCTTTTGTATGAGCTGCCGATAATTGCACACGTATTCTGGCTTTTCCTTTGGGAACCACCGGATAGAAAAATCCAATGACATATATTCCTTCTTTTAATAATTCGTTAGCCATTTCCTGAGATAGTTTGGCATCATACAACATTACCGGAATAATCGGTGATTCACTTTTTCCAATATCAAAGCCCAATTTTTCCATTCCTTTTTTAAAATATTCCGTATTCCAATCCAATTGCTTTTTGAATTTATTTTCTTCAAAAATCATATCAAAAACTTCCAGAGCTCCTCCAACAATTTCGGGAGCTAATGAATTGGAAAACAGATAAGGGCGAGAGCGTTGACGCAACATTTCTATTATTTCTTTTCTTCCGGTGGTATAGCCACCCATTGCACCTCCCAAAGCTTTTCCCAAAGTTCCGGTAATTATGTCAATTTTACCCATAACATTTTTCAGTTCAACAGTTCCTCTTCCGGTCTTTCCGATAACTCCAACTGCATGACTTTCGTCAACCATAGTTAAAGCATCATATTTTTCAGCCAATTCCACTATTTTATCCAATTGGGCAACAACACCGTCCATTGAGAAAACTCCATCGGTAACAATTATTTTAAATCGATGACCTGCTTCATTGGCTTTTTTCAATTGTTGTTCCAAATCCGCCATATCATTATTTTTAAAACGATATCTGGCGGTTTTGGTCAAACGCACGCCGTCAATTATAGAAGCATGATTGAGTTCATCAGAAATTATAGCATCTTCAGGACCGAAAAGCGGTTCAAATACCCCTCCGTTGGCATCAAAAGCCGCAGCATACAAAATGGTATCTTCCGTTTGATAAAAATCGGCTATCCTTTTTTCCAATTGCTTATGAATATCTTGTGTCCCACAAATAAAACGCACCGAAGCCATCCCGTAACCGCGTATATCCATCATTTTTTTTGCTCCCGAAATTACCTCGGAATTAGCTGCCAAGCCTAAATAATTATTTGCACAAAAATTTAAAACTTTTTGACCGTTATCCAAAGTGATTTCCGCACCTTGCGGCGAAACAATGATGCGTTCTTCTTTGAATAATCCCGCTGATTTTATTTCGGACAATTCATTTTGTAAATATTTTTTAAATTTATCGCTATACATAATAATATATATTTTGTTTGGGTTTGTAGCAAATGTAATAAGAATATTCCAAAATCTTTATGACGGTTTGATATGAAAATAAAAAATTGTTTGCTATACAAACTTAAAATTATGAAATAACTTACGATAATCTTACAAAAGACTTATTTTTTACTTTTAAAATTTACTAAAATTATAAAGGAAAATTTATTTCAATTAAAATTCTCTATCAATCAAAAAACAAATCATTCTTTTTTATATTATTTTTGCTTCGAATTTTTGCTCAAATAAGCTATGATAATTATTACACTTCAAAGAAAAAAATGTATCGGATGTAACTATTGTGTGGAAGTAGCACCGGAATATTTTCGTATGTCCCGTAAAGACGGCAAAACCAATTTGCTCAAAAGTTACGAAAGAAAAGGTTTTTTTACAGTGAAAGAACCCAATATGAATGCTTTGGAGTCGTTGGAAAAAGCTGCCGAAATGTGTCCTGTTAAAATTATTGATGTGCGGATTAAATAACTAAAACTCTTTTTTTAATTCATCATTTATCAACTCCGTATATATCTGCGAATAAGCAAAATCCCTTAAATCATTCATATCATCAAGGCTTAATTTTGCAGTGTTTATCGGGGGAAGGATTTTGACACGTAATTTGCCCGGACTTCCTCCTGTCCATCTATAGGGGAAACGTTTCTTATTATCCAAAAATATTACAGGCAAAATCGGCAAATGATGTTCGATTGCCATTCGAAAAGCTCCATTTTTAAAAGGAGCCAAAATAACTTTTTCATCAGGTATGGTACCTTCCGGATATATCACAACACTTAATCCTTGTCGAGTAAAACTTTCCACTTGATCATAAACTTCTTTTTTACTTTTAGGAGAACTTCTATCCACCGTAATATTCGTTTTTTTATAAAAATATCCGAAAATCGGAAATTTGGAAAGTTCTTCTTTACCTACGAAAACAAAAGGCGATTTAAAAATTTTTATCATTAACAAAATATCCAATACAGATGTGTGATTAGCGATAATCATATATTGTTTTGAATAATCAATATGCTCTTTACCTTCTGTTTCAATATAAAATCCCATAAAAAAAAGAATCAAATTAGCACCTACTCTTTTTAAAAAATTAAAAAACTTAATTTTATCAAAATATACCACTAAAAAAACCAAAGGTGAAAAAACTATTACCAGAATAGCTGAAATCGTCAAAAACCAAATTCTCCATAAAATCTGTAAAAACTTTTGAAAAAGCTTCATTCAAAAAAATATTTTTAATGTAACTTTGCAAAGTTACATTTTTTAATAAACAATCAAATAAAGAAAAAAAATTGAACTTATGGCGAGGATATTAACAGGCATTCAAAGCACGGGAACACCTCATTTGGGAAATATTTTAGGAGCAATCATTCCTGCTATTGAAAAATCCAAAAATCCGGCAAATGAATCATATCTATTCATTGCCGATATGCATACTTTGACTCAAATAAAAGACCCCGAGTTGTTAAAAGAAAACACTTATAGCACAGCTGCAACTTGGTTGGCTTTCGGCTTGGATACCGATAAAACCGTTTTTTACCGGCAATCCGATGTTCCGCAAGTAACGGAATTGACTTGGTATCTCAGCTCGTTTTTTCCTTATCAACGTTTGACACTGGCACATTCTTTTAAAGACAAAGCCGAACGTTTGGAAGATGTAAATGTGGCTTTATTTACCTACCCGATGCTTATGGCGGCAGATATTTTGCTTTATGATGCCGATATCGTTCCAGTAGGAAAAGACCAAAAACAACATTTGGAAATGACTCGCGATGTTGCACAAAAATTTAACCGGCAAATGGGAGAAACTTTTGTTATTCCCGATATTGAATTGCAAGAGCAAACCATGTATGTGCCCGGCACCGACGGAAATAAAATGAGTAAATCCAGAAATAATATTATCAATATTTTTCTGCCGGATAAAAAGTTGCGAAAACAAATTATGAAAATCGTTACCGACAGCACCCCTTTGGAAGAACCCAAAAACCCCGATACCGACAATGTATTTGCACTATATAAACTATTGGCTGATGAAAATCAAACCAATGAGATGCGACAAAAATATCTCGCTGGTGGTTTTGGATACGGACATGCCAAACAAGCTCTTTATGAATTGATTATAGAAAAATTTGCAAAAGAGCGGGAACGTTATCAATATTTTATGAACAACAAAAATGAAATAGACAAGTTACTCGATGAAGGAGCAAAAAAAGCCAAGATTACTGCGGATGAAGTATTACAACGAACTCGTAAAAAATTAGGGTTCAGCACATAATATTGGTTAAACATCCCATTCTTTTAAAAATTGTTCGACAAATTTTTCCATAAATCGATGTCTATCTTCCGCCATTTTTACGGCAGTTGAAGTATTCATCATATCTTTTAGTTTAAAAAGTTTTTCGTAAAAATGGTTAATTGTGGGAGTTTTACCTTTTTTATAAGTATTTTTATCTAAATTTTCAGTGGGTTTTAAATTCGGATCATACATAGCA
>JALSPZ010000342.1 GCA_026985675.1 Flavobacteriales bacterium | reverse complement strand
CGGAATTTGTATTTCGTTTGAATTTTACGGCGGATAATTCACCACAAAAAATCGGTAAATTGAAATTGTATAAACTACCACGCTTACAATATATTTATACAAAGGATTTGATTAATACCGAAAAAAGGTTTTATCCGATAAATTATAGAAATTATGAATCAAACGATTTTTATGAAACCGATTATGTTTTGGAATTGAAACCCGGACACAAATTTATCGAGATACCCGAAAATGTTGATTTGAAATACAAAGGACATCATTTTCAAATGCAATATATTCCGCAAGGTGATTCGAAATTGAAAATTGTCTTGAAAGCCAAGGTGGATTTTGCAACCATTACACCGGAGGAATATCCCGCTTTCAAAAATTTTGTAAAAAAAGCTTTGGAAGCCACAGATGCTTTGGTGGGATATAAGTAATTCATTTTATCTGTAATTTGAACCGCATTGCATATTTTTAGAAAAACCTTCAAGATTAAAAGACTTTGAAGGTTTTTTTGCATTTAAACCTTATGGAATAATTATTGTCAAATGCTAAACAAACCGATATCTTTTGAAGAAGAAAATAGACATCAAGGTTTTTAAACAATGGTCTTTGGAAAAACAAATGGAATATATTGTTCAATATTATTCCAAGGATTTGTATTGGGTAATACGTCCGATGGTCAAAACCCACGAAAATGCCGATGATGTTTTGCAAAATACTTTTATTAAGATTTATAAAAATTTAAAGAATTTCAGATATGACAGTCGGTTGTTCTCTTGGATGTATCGTATTGCGGTCAATGAAAGTTTGAATTTTCTAAAAAAACAAAAAAAACATTTGACTACGGATGGGCAAGATGAATTGATCAATCTTTTAAAATCCGACCCATATTACGATGGCGATGAAATTTTATTGCTGTTGGAAAAAGCCCTGTTAAAACTCCCCCCGCGACAACAAGAAATTTTCCGATTGAAATATTTTAGCCGAATGAAGTTTCAAGAAATAGCCGATTTACTAAGTATTTCGGTAGGCAGTCTCAAAGCTTCTTATCATTTGGCGGTAAAAAAAATCAAAAACGAATTAAACCTTTTGGATGAATAATGGTCAAATAAGATGAATATGAAAAACAAAACCGACATAGAAAAATATTTTGAAAAAATGGCGGATGCATACCAAATGCCCGAAGGATATTTTGAGCATTTGGGAAAAAATTTTGACTGGCAAACGAAATCCGAAAACAATAGAAAAATTTTTAAAATAAATACCCGATGGTTGGTAGCCGCTATGTTTTTGCTGTTAATTTCATTGGGATGGTTTGCCAAGCAACAATTTATGCCAAAAAATTCATTATTAAACGATACCATAAAAAGAACAAATTTTCCGGTTGTAAATCAAGAAAATTTTGATGATTTAAGCGATGATGAAATCATTGATTATCTTGAAAACGATACCGATATGGATGAAATTTTAGACTATTTATAATAACAATTTAAAACCCTTATGATATGAAAACAAAAGTCAGTTTATTTTTATTGAGTTTGCTTTTTAGCTTTACCGGTTTACAAGCACAAAGTTTGACCAAAGCCGATAACGCAAAAACAAAAAAAGAAAAAATTTTAGAAAAAAAATTGGAATTTTTTAAGAAAAATTTGGAATTAACACCCAAAGAAGCGGCAAAATTTGAAAAAGCTTATATGAATTATGCAGAAAAAAAACAGTCAATTCGGAAAACTTATCGCAAGGAATTTTTTATGAAAATCAACAAAGAAAATTTCAAAAATATTTCCAACGAAGAAGCTCTAAAATTATTGGAAATAAAACAAAAATTGGATAGACAAGCCAATGATTTGGACGAAAGTTTTGCAAAAGAATTAATAGAAATATTACCCCCGAATAAAGTTTTGATGTTTTATCAACTCAATAGAAAATTTAACAAAAAAATGATTCAAAGATTAAAACACAGAAAAATGCAAAACAGACGTAGAGAAATGCGAGATAACAAATAAAATCACCAAATTAAACTTCAAAGGATATTTTTAAATTTTTCCTTCAAGGTCTCAAGCACCTTGAAGGTTTTTTTTAATGTAGTTGAATATTCTTTAAATACCGGCATTTAAAAATTTGCAAACCTTCGGTTCTTAACAGTCTTAAAGTTCTTTAATCCAACTTCTACGGCGTTTATGTTGTCTGTGTTCATAATTTTTCCAGTTGGAAATAACATTATGATTGTCTTCAAAAACACCTGTTGTTTCGATATCTTCGATATTATTATTTTTCATAAACCGATGCAGCGCATCAAAAAGTAATACCGCCACGCCTTTGGAATCATATTCGGGAATAACGCCGGTAAGCAAAGTATCTACACCCGAAGGTTTTTTAAAAGCTTTCATCAGATGATACCAGCCGAACGGGAAAATTTTTCCATTGGCTTTCTTCATAGCGTGGGATAAATTCGGGATAGTTATCAAGAAACCGACAATTTTATCTCCGTCTTTAACAAAAAAAGTATATTTGGGGTCTAAAAAATTAAAATATTTGTTTTTATAATAATTTTTCAGTTCGTCGCTTAGTTCAATTACGTAAGGAAGATGAGCAAAAGCTTGATTGAGAATATCAAAAGCTGTTTCGGCATAATTTTTCAGTTCGTTTTTGTTTTTAGGCGAAAAAACTTCCAATCCGAATCTTCTTTTAATCAGTTTTGCACCACGTTCTCCTTTATTTACAGGTTCATCGGTTAATTTCAAATGAAATTCCACCCAATCGTGTTCTTTTTCAAAACCGTATTTTTTCATCAAGGTTTTGTAGTAGGGTAGATGATAAACCGAAGCAATGGAAGGTATTTCTTCAAAACCTTCAATCAGCATTCCTTGGTTATCCAAATTGGTAAAGCCCAAAGGTCCATGAACTTTTTGCATACCTTTTTCTTTAAGCCATTTTGTAGCGGTATTCATCAATAATTCAAAAGCTTTTTGGTCGTTGTATATTTCCAATCCGGCGATTCTTCCGTATTTTTTGCCGGTTTTTTCATTATAACTTCTGTTAATGATTGCCGCAATTCGTCCAATAGGTCTTCCTTTCCAGTAAACCACCCATTTTTTTGCATCTGAAAATTTTAGTGCGGGATGTTGTGTCCAATATTTTTTTTCATCGCTTTTGATGGGAGGAATCCAATAGGGATTGGTTTTATATAATAAATAAGGGAAATTAATAAAATCCTTAAAGGTTTTATTGTTGTTTGCTTCTTTTATTTCATAAGTATCCATGAGATGCTGATATATCGGCTGTAAAAATACAAATATTTTTTCATAGCCGAATTTATAATTGTCAGTTTTGATTTTAAAGCCAATGTTTTATTTTTCATCAATAATGGCAACCACGCGTGCCGGTGCAGCCGAAGCCCCTTTTATTTTCAAAGGGAAAACAGCTATTTTAAATCCGGATAAAGGCAAAGCGTCCAAATTTATCAACTGTTCCATATGCAAATATTCCTTCTTTTGACCTATACGATGTCCTTCCCAAAACAGATCTTTATCTTTTTTTTGGTTGGCAAGTTTCGCTTGATATTTCAAAGGTAAATCCCACCCCCATTGATCGATTCCCATTACTTTAATTCCTTGGTCTATTAGCCATTCCGTAGCTTCTGCACTCATCCCCGTTCCTTTATTTACATTGTCATGGTCTCTTCCTGTTCGTATGAGAACAATATTTCCTGTTTTTAGTTTCAGTTTATTTTTCTCCAAAAAATCAATAACGTCTTTTTTGCTTATGATTTCAAAATCCTTTTTATGCTTCATATCTATTACAATGCCGTCTCCATAGAGCCATTCCAAAGGAATTTCATCAATGGTTTTGGCTTTTTTTCCTGCTACAATAGGTGCATAATGCCAAGGTGCATCAATATGCGTTGTCGCGTGAACTCCCATACCAATAATTTTATCATCTGCCCAGCCTTCCCAATCGGGAGGAAAAAATTTCTTTTTCAAACCCACAAAAAAACGGATAAGAAATTTACTTTTTTTATGCCTTTTATGCTTGATTTTTATCCGCATAAACCAAGGGTCTTTTTTGTTATAAGCAATGGTTTTGGAAAGATCGATAATTTTCATAAAATCAATATTTATATTTTAAATAGGATGAATCTTTTTTTACCCGGACACTTGCCTCTCTGCCAAAAATCAAAGTGCGATTATCCACCACATGTCCGGCAGGAAAATTAAATATCACGGGATATCCTTTGTTTTTTACATGTTTAAGTATGATTTCTTTAACACTTTCGCCAAAGTCTTCTTCATCCGGATCGTTTTTTATTCCTGTTCCACCGATAATTAAAGCTTTTAAGTGGTCAAAATATCCGGCATTTTTCAAAGCATAAATCATCCGGTCATAGGAATATTCATACTCTCCTACATCTTCCAAAAACAATATTTTATTGTCCGTATTGATTTGATATTTACTTCCCAACAAACTTACCAATAGCGAAATATTTCCACCAACCACTATACCTTTTCCTCTTCCCTGAATGTTCAAGGAATCCGACGGGATAGTATAAGAAAGTCTCTTGTTTTGAAAAAAATCTTTTAAACTTCGAATGGCTTGTTTTCTTCTCTTCGGACGATGATGAGTCAAACTAATCGGCATAAAAGCGTGAACGGATTGATATCCTTTTTGATGTAACAAACTATGCAAAACCGTAATATCCGAATAGCCAATCACCCATTTGGGATGTCTGTTAAATTTTGAAAAATCTATATCATCGATAATTCGCACACTTCCATATCCGCCTCGGGCACACCAAATAACTTTGATGGTCGGGTCGTTAAAAGCAGATTGCAATTGTTCCAAGCGTTGCTTATCCGTTCCGGCAAATGTAAAACTTCTTTGGTATAGATTTTTGGGATATTTTATATGAAATCCCCAAGATTTTAACAAGGAATCGGCGCGTTTCATATATTGCAAACTGTCGTCAACATAGCCTGCGGGAGCGATATACATAATCGTATCTCCTTTTTTAAGAGGTGGAGGCGATAAGTATTTTTTCGGTTGAAAAACTCTGTTTTTTGATAAATCATTTGATGATTTACAAGAACCGATCAAAAATAAAATCAGTAGAATGGTGTATATAAAATTTGTTTTCATCAGTCTTGTTTTAAAATAGCTCCCCTTCTTTTTTTACCGTCAATAATGACTTTAACCGGTTTGTCAAATCTAATGTGTTTAAAATATTTGGTTTCTTCCACAAGTTCAGCCGAATTGAGTAATTTGTAATTGATGGCACCGGGATTTTTATCTAAAAATACAGAGAAATATGCTATATTCAAAGTAGTCAGATTATGAAAAAAATGCGAACCCGAGGAGGCATCCAAAGGAAAACCTTCCAAGCTGGTTTCTACAATAACTTTGGCTTTGGAAATATGTGTCCAGTTTACGGGTATTCCGATAAAACGATCGCGTGTTCCCCAGCGTCCGGGTCCTATCAAAATATAATTTTTATTATCGGGAAATTTGGTATTGAGTTGATTGATTTCCTCTGCCATTTCTATGGTTAATGTTTTATCAAAAGCTTCATTTTTTACAAAGATGATATCGTCAATGGTATTGATCAATCCGTTTCCCATACTTTTTTCGGCATACAAAATCAGTTTATCTTTATCCAAATCTTCGGGTTTGAAGGTATAATCTTCTTTGGGCATCAAAAGCGGTTTTACTTGTAAAATATAAAATGTAGCATCTCCGTCTTCGTCGGGAGATAGATCGACGGCAAATTCAATTTCCACGGGAGTATCGAAAGCTTGTTTAAGATTATCCAAAACCATTTGTATCATTTGCGGCAAGGGGATATATTCGTTTTGCAAAATACTGGCAAAATTTACTACCAAAATACCGTTTTCATCCACACCGGGATATATCATATCATTATTGTAATCGTAAGTTGATACCAAATGATTGAGTGTTCCGTGCGGAATAGCATCATATATATCTACTTTTTTAATAGCGGAAAAAGGTCCTTCCAAAAGATTTATATTTGGTTGAGTTAAATCGACGGCATAAAAATAACTTTGACTTTGTTTGATCTGGTCATCCATAGAGGTCAGTTGTATTTTGGGATATTTGGGGGCAAAACGAAAAGCTTTTTCTCCCTCTACGACATAGGTTCCCAAGCCAACTGCCATTACGGCAAATCCGTCTCGTGGTTTCATAGATGCAAAGGGATAATAGTTGTATGATTGAGCTACCCCGCTGATATCGGGATAGTAAAGCCCATCGTGTTCACGACCGACCAATTCCTGAATAACAATAGACATTTTTTCATCGCCTAATTTATGATTTAAAGCTTTTGCATAATTAATCGCTACATTAGAAAAAGTGGAAGCATAGACCAATTTTATCGCATCGATTAATTGTTGCAAACGAATATCTCTTTCGGGATGATTGTTCGGAATAATATAGGTTTCAAAAATTCCCGCGAAGGGTTGGGTTAAGCTGTCTTCAAACAACCCGGAAGAACGCACCGCCAAAGGTTTGGTAAAGCAATCCAATAATTCGTCTAATTTTTTAACCAATTCGTTGGACAAACGGGCTTTGAGAAAAATTTTGTTAATTTCTTCATCGGACAAACCTTTGTCTTTGATATCTTGTAAATTGTTTTCTTGAATGAAATTAACAAATTCATCGGCACCAATTATTGCGGTTT
>JALSPZ010000341.1 GCA_026985675.1 Flavobacteriales bacterium | reverse complement strand
CTTGAAATGCAATAATTTCAGTAGGACAAACAAAGGTAAAATCCAAAGGATAGAAAAAGAAAATGACTTTTTTTCCTTTGTATTGTTCCAATGAAAAGTTTTCTACAATTTCACCGCCATTGATTACAGCAGGCGCACTAAATACGGGGGCTTTTTTTCCAATTAAACTCATAATTATATAATTTATATTTTTTTCTGTAACAAATATAATATATGCTGAGTAAAGATTGGATAAATTAATATTGAATTTATTTATATTAAGATTATTAAAGTTTATAAACCAATTCTGTCCTAAATAAATTTATTTTTTACTTTTTCCATCGATGAACATTTCGACTTTGCTCAATGGTAACAAAACCCCGATAGCTATCGGGGCTAGGCTGACGAAAACCTTGCAATCCGCCAGCTGGCGGACCTTGAAGCTAAAATGTATGAACTTGCTCTTGCTCATACTTCACAAGAGCTTCAAACAGCATACATTTTTGACGCTTCTTCGTCGTAAATTTCACGCAAGAACTTCGTATGGCGTCAGGCTTAATTCATTTGCCTGTGATTTTAATCCCCTAATACTAAAAAACAAACTTATCTCTTTATAAATCAACAAATTACTTTTATCTTAAAAAATATTTAGGACGGGATTGTTTATAAACCGATATTTTCTTTAAAAAATTCTTTGAATTCTTCTTTAATTTGATCTCGTATTTCTCTAAATTTATTGAGAATTTCTTTTTCCGTTCCAGTAAACAAGGCAGGATCTTCAAATCCGATATGTAAACGATTTTTAACACTTCCCATAAAAACCGGACAAGTTTCATTGGCTTCATCGCAGACGGTAATTACATAATCAAAATTTCGGTTGAGATATTTATTTACATTTTCGGGTTTGTTCCGACTTAAATCAAAATCCAATTCCTTCATCACCTGAATGGTTTTGGGATGAACTTGATTGCCCGGTTCCGTACCTGCGGAATAAACTTCCAAACAAGGATCAAAGCTGTTTAAGAAAGCTTGTGCCATTTGACTTCTACAAGTATTTCCTGTGCAAAGAATAAGTATTTTGGACATTATTTTTTCTTTTTTGGGATATATTTTTTATTATATTTAAAAGTATCAACTTTAAATTTAAGAATAGCTTCTTTTTGTATATCCTTATAAGTTTTGTTTTGAGCAATAAACAATGGTAAGTATATATTAAAATAGACTGTTTGTTTTTTATCGGGATAATTTTTGGGAGCTAACAACATTTTATCAAAGGGAATTTGGTTGTGAAACCTTACTTCTTGGCGTAAAAGTTCAAGATTTTTTTGATTGATAATCAAATACTCATCGCTTGTGCTACGGACAACATAGGCAGTCTCAAAATCTTTCCCCTTGCCACTGTATAGCGGAACCCTTAACAAGTCTCCATATTTTTTATAATAAAACTTGGATTTTTTTTCGTCGCCGTTTTTTTTGGCGGCATAACCCAAAAGCATATATAAGCGAGCTTCTACGGGATATTTTTTTAATAAAACTTCGCCTGTTTTTAATCCGGCATCAAAATCCATTTGTCCCATAAGTTTGGTTATTTTTTCCATATCTTCCGCTGCTTTTTTGGGATTATAATCCGGCAAAAAAGCACTTCCGTAATACAGCAAAACCAGCTCATCTTCATCTAAATCCGTCTTTTGGAATTTGCGTTGTAGATATTTAAAATAAGCAGGTTTTTGTTGAACCCATTTTTGGATGCTGTCCAGTTCCAAGCCATATACTTTTGTATGGATTTGAGCAAAGGAGTTAAAATTTATAAAAAATATTAATATCAGTAAGTTTTTCATAAATTATCATTTTTAGATAAATCTGTTTATATTCGTACAAAATTAAACGAAATGAAACAAATATTATACCTTTTTATCAGCTTATTATTTTTTATTTCTTGTAAAACAGAAAAAACCAAAATTTTATTACCTGAAAAACAAAAAATAACCGAACACGCTATGGTTGTTTCACCCAATCCGTATGCTTCACAAATAGGAACCAATATTATGAAAACCGGAGGAAATGCAGCAGATGCTATGGTTGCTACTCAATTCGCTTTGGCAGTTGTATATCCGAGAGCCGGAAACATCGGTGGAGGCGGTTTTATGGTTCTACGAACCCCCGACGGAAAAACCGATGCTTTGGACTATCGTGAAACAGCTCCATCAAAAGCTAATAAAGATATGTATTTGGATGTTAATGGAAATATTATCCCGGGATTAAGCACGGAAGGCGGAATGGCAATCGGAGTTCCGGGAACAGTTGCGGGATTGTATGCCTTATGGAAAAAATACGGACAAATAAAAGATTGGTCAGAATTGCTTCAACCGGCAATTAATTTGGCAGAAAACGGATTTCCCATTAGCGCTACCGAAGCCAAACGTTTGAATAAATACAAAAATGATTTTTTGAAATACAATCCGAATAATCACGTCTTTATAAAAGAATCGGATTGGAAAGCAGGAGATATTTTAAAACAAAAAGAATTGGCAAATACTTTAAAACAAATTGCAACGCAAGGTCCCAAAGCTTTTTATGAAGGAAAAATCGCGCGGGATATAATCTCAAAAATCAAGAAAGTAAAAGGAATTATGACTTTGCAAGATTTGAAAAATTATCGAGCAAAATTCCGAAAACCCATTGAAGTGAAGTATCATGATTATAAAGTAATTTCCATGCCACCACCATCCAGTGGCGGTATTGCCTTGGGACAATTGTTAAAAATCGTGCAAAACTATCCTATTGCCAAATGGGGTGCGGATGATTTAAAAACCATTCAATTGCTTACCGAAGCGGAAAGACGTGTATATGCAGATCGAGCCAAATATTTGGGGGATATGGATTTTTATCCGGTGCCTATTGATAGTCTGTTAAACGATGATTACTTGCAAAAGCGAATATCCGATTTTAATTTTAAACAAGCAACACCCAGCGACAGTATCGCAGCCGGAAAGTTTAAATTACTTAAAGAAAGCTTTGAGACTACACACACTTCCATTATAGACGAAAAGGGTATGGCGGTTTCTTGTACTACAACTTTAAACTCCAATTTCGGTTCCAAAGTTATGGTTGACGGAAGAGGATTTTTTTTAAATAATGAAATGGATGATTTCAGCGCAAAACCCGGAGTTCCAAATCAATTTGGCTTAATAGGTGCGAAAGCTAATGCCATTGCTCCCAATAAACGTATGTTGAGTTCGATGACTCCGACTATTGTGGAAAAAAACGGAAAGATATTTTTGGTGTTGGGAAGTCCGGGAGGTTCCACTATCATTACTTCTGTTTTTCAAGTGATTTTAAACACAGTAGATTTTGATATGAATATTTATGATGCCGTTCAAAAACCGAGATTTCATCATCAGTTTTTACCGGATGAAATTATGTATGAAAAAGGAAGATTTACTACTGAAATCATTGATAGTTTACAAGCCAAAAATTATCATTTGAAACAGGTAAAAGCTTTGGGCGTGGTAAAAGCTATCATGAAAACCGGTGATGGAAAACTTCATGGAAGCGGTGACCATAGAAACCCGGATGACGATGTAGAGGGGTATTAAATTTTTTTTTAATTAAATTTATACTTATTGATTCAGCTTATAAATTTTTATATCCGGATGAATTTTTCTAATAATTTTTCTAGCATTAGGTGTATATCCTTCATATTGATATGCTTCAAAGTTTAGGAAATGTTTTCCTTTAAAGATCAATTTATAATTTACAGGGACTTTGTAAGCTTTATATTTGGATAAATGTTCAACCGGAAAAAAATATTGTGTATTAACAGCCAATATAGAATCTTGTTTAAATATAATTTTTTCGTTTTTGATATAATGAGCTGAAGGTAAATTAGACCAACTTTCTTTATATTCGGATACCTCTTTAATTATTTTAGGGGATGTATATCTTAAATATTTCCAAAAAACATCTTTGGGATAAGCTATCTGGTTGTATTGAAAAAAATTTTTTAAATAATTTCCAATTCCAATAATCATCATAAAAACAACCAGAAGAAAACCATAAGCTTTGATGTATTTCTTATAAAAAAGATAGTATCCAACAATAGAAAAAATACTTAAAATAGGAATAAATTGATGTATTATACGTCCATAAACAACCATTTTATGTAAAAAATAGCTTAAAAAAACCGTATAAAAAACAAATAAACTTATCAAAATAAAAAATATCATTATGGAATTTTTATAATATGAAGGTCTATTTTTTAAAAGTTTAGGAAAAGCTATGAAATAAAGAATAACTCCTACCAACCATATAATTCCAGTAATACCTTCAACATCCCACATATATTTGAATAAAAAAACAGCCGACTCGTTGAAATCTCCCTGCAAGATAGTTCCGGAAAGATTTTGCAAACTATGAATATATGAATTTTTACCGATACAAGATAAAATTTCTACAGGTATGATAACTAATATAGTTCCTGAAACAAAAGCAAAGATTGAAGAAAATAAAAAATATTTCTTTTTAAAAGATTGAATCAATTGAAACCCAATTAGTATAAGGAAAGTAGCTAAATATAAAGGAAAATTTCCGGGATAGAGCATAAAACCTAAAAAATTTATTATGCCCAATCTAAAAATTATAAAAATATTACAGTCATTTAGAAAAATAAAATAATACAAAAGTTTATAAATTACATATAAAAAAAACAACAATGATAGATCATAAGGCAAAACATGTCTAAGATAAATATGAGAATTTGTAAGTAAACTATATAATAATATACTTAATATACTTATATTCCTGTTTTGAAAAAGTAAGATTGCTATTTTGTATACTAAGTAAAGAATAAGAAAATATGTAACCAAATTAAAAAAGAAAATTACCGGCATACTATGAGTTTCAAAAACATTAAGCCCAAAGAATTTTGCCCACAATACTTGTAAGGAAGCCGGTATTAGATTTACTACAACACCCAATGGACGTCCATTTGAAGTAAAAATCAAATGTAAAGCCTCTTGAAATTGATAGTCGGAAATTCTTTTGAGAACTGTAAAAGCTTTATAATAGATTCCTTCGTCTGGTTCAGTCATAAACCCTCCTTTAAAAAGAAAAATTTTGGTAAAGTTTATCAATATAACTATTACTAACAAAAGGTTTGTAATAGATTTTTTAAATAATTTCATTTCTATGTGTGTCAACTATATTTTGTCAAAAGTAGTTAATGAAAATAAAAAAAAGAAAAGAAATCCGTATTTTTAATTTATCTTTGCATTATAAAATTTTTTATAATGGGATTTTTGAGATTTATTTTAATAGTAATTATCGTTTATTATGTTGCAAAATTTATTATGCGTCTATTAGCCCCCTTGATGGCAAAAAAAATGATGGAAAAAGCTGCTGAAAATTTCGAAAAGCAATTTAAAAATCCTTATTATAAGGAAAAACCCCAAGTTAAAGAAGGACAAACTGTTATCGATAAAAAATCTCAGGAGAAAAAACCTTCATCCGGCAATGATTCTACCACAGGTGAATACGTTGATTATGAAGAGATAGATTAAATCAATTTTTTTCCATTGATATAATAATAACTTCCGAACAAAGCTGCTATTATTATTAAAGTCATCATAGGATGGGATGCAAATGCTCTATTAAAATCTAAAAAAACAGTCAATAACACACCGGCTATAGCACCACCGAAATGAGCTTCATGACCAATGCGACTCATTGTATTTTGTGAACCCTTTACGGTATACCACAAATATCCCAAAGCAAAGATGATACCCGGTATAGGGATAAAGAAGTAAAGATACAATTTCATCGTCGGATCTAAGGTAATGGCAGAAAAAACAATAGCATTTACACCGGCAGATGCTCCAATAGCACTATACCACAAATCATTTTTATGAAGATAGTAACTCAAATAATTTCCTAAAAAAATTCCACCGAAATAAACTATTAGGAAACCGGTATTTCCCAGATTATAAATGATATAATCTCCAAAGAAATATAAGGTAATCATATTGACAAAGAAATGATTCCAGTCGGCATGTAGAAATCCCGAAGTTATCAAACGATAATATTCACCGGCTTTTATTCCCGAAACCGAGAATTTATATTTTTCGAAAAATCTATGGTCGGAAAATCCCATATAAGAAAAAATACCCGTAATAATGATAATAATAATGTGTAATGACATAATCTATTTTTTTATTTAAAAATCAAACCACGAATTTACGTGATTTTTTATAATTTTTTCTTCATTAAATTTTTTATGTTTATATGTTCCGTGAGACAAAACATAATCGCCAGCCCACTTTTTATGATTTTCGGCTAATGATTTGATAGCTTTTTTGATATAAGCCACTTCTTCGTCTGATGTTGTCGGATGTATGGAAAGCCGTATCCAGCCGGGTTTGACTTCGGGGTGTCCCGCTTCAATTTTTTCAACAATCTCCGCCGATTTTTTTCTATCAATCCCAAGTAAAATATGACCGTAAGTTCCGGCACAAGAACAACCGCCGCGTGTTTGGATACCGAAATGATCATTGAGTAAACGAACACCCAATTCGTGAGGTAAACCTTCTATATAAAAGGATAATATGCCCAATCTTTCTTCAAAATTATCAGCTAACAAATGCAAATTTTCTATGGATTGAAAAGCAGGGAACAGTTCTTCCAAAATTTCATGTTCACGTGCCAATATATTATCCACTCCCATTTTTTCTTTGAGTTTGATTGCCAATCCGCCTCGAATAGCTTGTAAAATTCCGGGAGTTCCTCCATCTTCCCTGATTTCGGGATTATCATAATATTTATGCTCGCCCCAAGGATTAGTCCAAACAACCGTTCCGCCTCCCGGATGGTCGGGAATTTTATTTTGATAAAGTTCATTGCTGAAAATCAAAACACCA